>NZ_FNVZ01000004.1:0-300000 GCF_900104625.1 Leptotrichia massiliensis | reverse complement strand
AATGGAAAAAGCTAAAAACATTTATGTGATTCCAGGAAACTTTGGGTGGGATGATGTAGGAAGTTGGCTTTCACTTGAAAGAATTAATAAGACAAATCAAGATGGAAATGTTATAAGTGGAAATGTTATAAGTATAAAAACAAAAAATTCAATAATACAAGGTAATGAAAAACTTATCGCAACTATTGGTTTAGAGGATATAGTAATTGTAGATACTGAAGATGTAACACTGATTTGTCATAAAAACAATTCACAAGAAGTTAAGGAAATTATCAATAATCTAAGAATTTGCAATAGGAATGAATATTTATAAATTTTAGAGATTAATAGAAATAAAGGAAGAGATATGAAAGAAAAAAAAATTTTAATAACAGGAGCCTCTGGATTTATAGGCAAGTATGTACTTAAAAAAATTAAAGATAATGATTTAGACTTTTTAGCTATTGATGCCCAAAAAGTTCTAGATGTTTCATCAGAAAATCAAAGAGTTATTTCTCTTTTAGATAAAGAAAATTTGGGTGAAGTTATAAAATCGTATAAACCTAATGTTATAGTACATTTAGCAGCAATTGCATTGGTTACTCATAAAAATACTGGAGAAATTTATAATGTAAATGTTCAAGGGACAGAAAATTTATTAGAATCAGCACAAAATTATTGTGACAAAAATACTAGAGTAATTTTGGCAAGTACAGCAGGAGTTTATGGAAATCAAAATGTAGATAAATACGGAGAAAATCTTACTTATAATCCAGCGAATCATTATTCATATAGTAAGATGATTACAGAATATATAAGTAAACAGTATAAAGAGGATTTAGATATTGTAACAATAAGACCGTTTAACATTATAGGAGTTGGTCAAAGTGAAAAATTTTTAGTTCCTAAGTTGGTAGAACATTTTGCAGATAGAAAAGAAAAACTTTCTGTTGGAAATATATCATCTTTTAGAGATTATGTCGATGTTGAATATTGTGCAGAAGTTATAATGGAATTAATATCAAGAAAAAAATTAGATTTTGATATTCTTAATATCTGTTCAGGAATTCCAACAAATGGTGAAATGATAATACAATTACTTCAGGAAATAACAGATTTTAAACCTGAAATTGAGATTTCGTCAGATTTTGTTAGAAAAAATGAAGTTTGGAGAATGATTGGAGATACAACAAGACTATGGGAATTTATGAATGGTAAGAAATCTCAAAGTGTAAAAGATATATTAGTAAAAATGTTAGATTATTATAAAAATAGATAAATTTAGGAGGAAAATATGAAAAAAAGAGCTTTAATAACAGGAATAACAGGACAGGATGGTTCGTATTTAGCGGAGTTACTATTGGAAAAAGGATATGAAGTATATGGATTAATTAGAAGAAAAAGTGTAATTACTTTTGGAAATATAGAGCATAGAAAAGATGAAATAAATTTTATATATGCTGATATGACAGACTTGGTTTCATTAGTCAATGCAATGAGAATATCTCAAGCTGATGAAGTGTATAATCTGGCAGCTCAATCGTTTGTTGGAACATCATGGGAACAACCTGTAGCAACTGTTGATATTGATGGAATTGGAGCTTTAAATATGTTGGAAGCTATAAAAGCGGTAAAACCTGAAGCAAGATTCTACCAAGCATCTACAAGTGAAATGTTTGGATTAGTCCAAGCAATTCCTCAAAATGAAGATACACCTTTTTATCCTAGAAGTCCATATGGAGTAGCAAAACTTTATGGGCATTGGATTACTAAAAATTACAGAGAGAGTTATGATATGTATGCATGTTCAGGGATATTGTTTAATCATGAATCTGAAAGAAGAGGAAAAGAGTTTGTTACTAGAAAAATCACAGATGCAGTAGCTAGAATAAAATTAGGAGTACAAGATGTTTTAGAATTAGGGAATTTAGATGCAAAACGTGATTGGGGACATGCAAAGGATTATGTAAAAGCAATGTGGTTAATGTTACAACAAGATAAAGCAGATGATTATGTGATTGCAACAAATGAAACTAGAACTGTTAGAGAGTTTGTAGAGAGAGCATTTAAGTATGTAGATATTGATATTGTTTGGGAAGGAAAAGATGAAAAAGAAATAGGGAAAGATGCTAAAACTGGAAAAACAGTAGTAAGAGTAAATCCTAAATTTTTTAGACCTGCAGAAGTTGATATCTTAATTGGAAATCCTGCAAAAGGTGAAGCAGCACTAGGTTGGAAAAGAGAAATTTCATTTACTGAATTAGTTGAAAGAATGGTAAAAAATGATTTAGAATTAGTTGGAAAAGAAATTAAATTAAATAGTTATTAATTTTTATAATAAAGTAAAATAGGAGGAGTATAAAAAGTGTCAATTTGGATGGATTTAACAAATACAATGCGTATCTGGGATGGTGGATGTGTTGGAATTGTCAGAGCGGAACTAGAGATAGCTAAAAATTTAAAAAAAGAAAATCCAGAGATTCGTTTTTGTGTAAGTGAAGAAATAGGATTTTCTGAAATAAAATCGGAAGAATTAGAGTGGCTTTGGAAGTCAGATAGTGTTTCAGATGCATATATTAAACATTTCAATAGAAATAATAAAAGTAATGAATTTGAAATGCCAGAAGGTCTAAAAAAAGCAATAAATACATCAACAGCTAGAATAGAACGAGCTAAAATATTAAAAAAAATAATACATTCTAAATTACATGGAATAAAAAAAATACTAGCAATAATTATTACAAATTTAATTTATATACCATTAAAAATAATTTCTAAATTCAATAATGGATTTCGAAATAAATTAATTAATAAAAAAGACAATTATGAATTCACTCACCCTTTTAAAGAGGGTGATATAATTTTTTCTTGTGGTTGGTATACAAGTAATAAAGAATATCAATACTCAAGATTAAAATCATCATTGCAGAATATAAAGTTAATTTATTTAGTTTATGATTTAGTATTAGTAAAAAAAGGCTTAAAACATCTTTATGACGGTCAAAAAATCTTTTCAAAATACCTGACATGGATTTCCACAAACTGTGATTACATTTTTTATGGCGGAGAAACTGCTAAAAAAGATGCGGAAGAGTTCTTTAAAGAAAATAAATTACCAATAAAAAAAGGTTTTCCTGTAAAATTTGGTTCTAACATAATAAGAAGTACTGGTAGTTGTTCAAAAGAAGATGTTTTAAAGAAATATAGTATATCGGATGATTATATTTTAGCAGTAGGTTCAATAGATCCGAAAAAAAATTATATGACAATATATAGGGCGTACAAACTAATGTTACAATCATTGCCTGAAGAAAAAATACCGCAACTGGTAATTGTTGGAGGTCATCCAACTGGACTGACAGGAGAGTTTATAGAAAATGATACAGAGCTATCTAAAAAAATAACATTAATAACACCTTCAGATGAAGAATTAGATGTTATCTATAGAAATTGTAAATTTACTATATTACCAACTGTTTATGAAGGATGGAGCCTGACATTACCTGAGTCTTTAAGTTATGGTAAATTTTGTTTATGTTCAGATGTTGCACCTCTAAGAGAAATAGCAGGTGAATTGTCAGATTATGTTGAAACAATGGATTCAGTAGAGTGGATGAATAAAATATTGTATTATAATGAGAATAATGAGATATTAAAATCCTATTCTGAAAAAATAGAAAAAAATTGGAAATCAATAACTTGGAAAGATTGCGGTCAAAAAGTAAATGAATATTTATTGCAAATAGCTGATGAAAATTTAAAATATAATGGAAAAATTTATTATGACTTGACTTTGATATGGCATTCAATTTTTTCAAAATCTAATGTAAGCGGAATATTAAGAACGCAGTTACAATTAGCTAAAAATTTAATCAGTGAAATAAATAATATAGAGTACATTGTACTATTGGATGATAAGTACATAATTTTAGATAAATACTCAATAAATCAATTATTTTCCAGTAAATCTATAGAAGAAGGTTTTAAGGAATTGAGTCATCAGATTAAATGGTTAACAACTCAAAAATCATCAGCAATTTATGAAAAGAAAAAAATGTTATCACGAAACGAAAAATTCGGAGAAGCAATATGGCTGATGGTTAGTTTATTTCCTTCAAAAATTCAAAAAATGATGGTAAAGCATATAAATAAAATAAAAGAAAAAAAAGGAATACAAATAAAGAAAACAAGCTATTTACTTCCCTTTAAGGAAAAAGACATATTTTTTTCAGTAGGAGTAGGATATAATGAACATGTTTATGATGTAATAGAAGAATCTAAAAAGAAAAATCAATTTAAATTTTTCCAATTGATTTATGATTTTACTCCAACTATTGTTCCGCAAACACATAAGGAAGAAACTAAGATATTTTACAAAGTATTTTTAGATAGAACTTACAAACTTAGTGATGCAGTATTTTATGGCGGAAAAACAGCTATGTTAGATGGATTAAAATATGCTAAGGACAACAGTCTTCCAGAAAGAGAAGGGATACCGGTAAAATTTGGAAGTGATGTTACAGTAAAATTGAATTTAGATGATAAAAAATTAAGAGAAAAAGTATTTGAAAAGTATAATATTGATAAATCTTATATTATGGCAGTTGGTTCTATAGAAGCCAGAAAAAATCATGATATACTATATCAGGCGTATTTGGAATTAATGAAAATGGCTGAAGACTTACCTCAAATGATTTTCTGCGGATATCCTGGATGGAAAACTGAAGAACTGCTAGAGAGATTAGAAAGAGACGAAAGAATAAAAAATAAAATAATTATAATAACTCCAAATGACATAGAATTAGAAATCTTATATAAAAATAGTTTATTTACAGTGTTAGCTAGTTTATATGAAGGATGGAGTCTGACTTTGCCAGAAAGTTTAAATTATGGGAAGTTTTGTATTGCTTCAGATGTTGCACCTCTTAAAGAGATAGGTGGAGATTTTATTGATTATGCAAACCCTTATAATGCAAAAGAATGGGCAGAGAAAATATTATATTATTATAAAAATTTAGATAAATTAGAAGAAAAAAATAGAAATATAGAAGAAAATTGGAAGTCTATTACATGGGAAGAATGTGCTAAAAATGTAGCAAAGGAATTGAAAAATTTCTATTAATTAAAAAATAATTATTTAGAAGGAAGGTGTAATTTTTGAAAAAAGAATTGAACGCAATAAATTCTTTAAGATTTATATTTATATTTTTGATATTTATTCATCATTTTGATGTATTCAAATTATATAATGATAAACTTTTTTTGGAAAATTGGATTTTTGAAGCTTTTATAGGTGTTCAGTTTTTCTTTATTTTATCTGGCTTTGTTTGTTCATATGGGTATAAAAGTAAGATAATAACAAATAAAGTTTTAAAGGAAGAGTTTTTGATAAAAAGAGTAAAAAAAATTTATCCTATATATATGATTACGATGCTATTGTCAATAATTATTTATAAAATATCATTACAGGATGTTCTATCATCAGTAATTCCATTTCTATTTTTAGTACAGAGTTTTGTTCCTTTAGATGGTTTTGCTTTTAAGTTTAATGGTGTGGCATGGTGTATTTCAAATTTATTTTTTTTCTATATTATATTTCTATATTTTCTAAAACTTCCTCTAAGAAAATTGTTATGGAGTTATGCAATATTCATGCTATCTATAATAACAATAATTATAAAGTTTAACATAACAGAAGAATTAGGAACATGGTTTTATTATGTAAATCCTGTTTTTCGTTTTATAGATTTTTTTAGTGGTGTATTGCTTTATGAAATTTATTTAAGAATACAACAATATATAACAAGAAAAAAAGCAACTATTTTAGAATTTATTAGTATACTAATGTTACTTATTTTTATGTATATCGGAATTAGTAAAATTCCATTAATTTATAGATGGGATATATACTATATATTTCCAATCTCCTTTTTAATTTTAGTTTTTAGTTTTGATAAAGGTTTTATTTCAAAAATTTTAAATAATTCTTTATTAAAAAAATTAGGGAAAATTAGTATGGAATTTTATTTAATTCATCAAATAGTATTAGTCTTTTTAGTTCAAAGATTTTATTTTTCAATAGGTTCTTTTCCTGAATTAAAAATAATATTAATGGCTATGTGTATAAGTGTACTATTTTCATATTTATTAAATAAATATATTAATAAAGATTCTATTTTTCTAAAATTAAAAAAGAGAATAAAGTAATGATTAAGGAGAAAAAATGAAAATATTGAAAGAAATATATAATTATAGGCAGATGATTTATAGTTTAGTTAATAAAGAGCTCAAAGTAAGATATAAAGGATCTATTTTAGGTTTCTTCTGGACATTTTTAAATCCGTTACTACAATTGATAATTTATACAATTGTATTTTCTGTTATTTTAAAATCTAATATAAAAAATTTTCATATTTATCTATTTGTAGGACTTGTTCCATGGATTTTTTTTACAACATGTATTCAAGCGGGATCTGTTAGTATAGTAGCTAATAAGGATTTAGTAAAAAAAATTTATTTTCCTCGAATAGTATTGCCAATAGCTACTGTAAATGCAGCATTTATGAATATGGTTTACACAATGATAGTAGTTATCCTAACAGTATCTTTTAGTGAAGTTGGATTAAGCTGGTATGTTTTATTGTTACCAGTTATCATGATTTTACAATATATAATGGTATTAGGTATTACCTTTATATTTGCTGCATTAGATGTATTCTTTAGAGATTTGGAGTATATTTTGAATATAGTTATAATGGCCTGGTTTTATGCAACACCAATTGTTTATTCAATGGATATGGTTCCTTCAGAATATAGAGGAATATTTTTAATGAATCCGATGACAAGTATTATAATATTTTATAGAGAAATATTGTATTATAAAAAAATACCAGATTTTTCATTTTTTGGAAGTGCTGTATTATATAGTGTAATTATGATATTTGTTGGATATTTTGTGTTTGAAAAATTGCAAAAAAGCTTTGCGGAGGAACTATAATGAAGGAAATAGCTATAAGTGTAGAGAATGTAGAAAAGAGTTTTAAGATTTATAAGGATAAAGGATTTACATTAAAAGAAAGAATATTATTTTTTAAGAGTAGAAATGCATATGTTAAAAATAATATTCTTAGAGGAATATCTTTTGATATAGAAAAAGGAGATATTTTAGGTATAGTTGGAAAAAATGGTTCTGGAAAAAGTACTCTATTAAAATTAATTACAAAAATTATATATCCAGATTCAGGAAATATAAAAATAAATGGAAAAGTATCCAGTTTAATAGAACTTGGAGCAGGATTTCATCCAGATATGACCGGTAGAGAAAATATTTATATAAATGCTTCTATATATGGATTAACCAAAAAGGAGATTGATTCTAAGTTAGATACAATCATTAAATTTTCAGAATTAGAAGAATTTATAGATAGTCCAATTAGGACATATTCTTCCGGAATGTATATGAGGCTAGCTTTTTCAGTTGCAATTAATGTAGAAGCGGAGATACTTTTAATAGACGAGATATTATCAGTTGGAGATGCCAATTTTCAAGCAAAATGTTTTAGGAAAATGCAGGAATTAAAGGATAGTGGAATTACTATAGTTATAGTATCCCATGATTTACATACAATGGAAAAGTTATGTAATAAAGTAATCTGGATAGAATCAGGTAAAATAAAAAGAAGTGGAATTCCCAATGAAGTATTGAAAGAATATATAGAACATACTACAGAAAACTAAATAAATTATTTTAATTTGAAGGGTGAATAGTAAGTGAAGAATTTTTATAATATAAAAAAACAAAAAATAAAATTTTCAAAATCTCTAATTATTTGGATGTTTTTTTTACTTGTTGGGATAGTTATTCCGTCAATAGTGGCAATAAAAAATGAATCACAAAAAGAAGAAGCTTCTAAATTATACAACTGGGAATTGTCGAAGGAATTATCAAAAGGAACAGTTTTTGAACAAAAAGTTTATATTCCAGGGTATATAACAAGATATGGGGTCTTATTTACAACATATGGAAGAAGTAATAAAGGAAAAATAAAAGTTGAATTAACACAAGGAAGTAAGAAAAAAGTAGAAATAATAGATATGTCCAAAATAAAAGATAATGATTTTCATTTTTTCAATCTTAAGTTTTTTCAATTTAAAAAGGGAGAAGCTACCTTAAAAATAGAAGGAATTGATGGAGAAACAGGAAATTCAGTATCTATGCATAAAACAGAAGATATTATGTATGGAGAATTACTTCAAAATGGAGAAAAAACAGAAAAATCATTAGTTCAGAGAGTAGAGTTTTATGAAATAAATACTATAGTAATAGGACAGATTATATTTTTATTTTTAGCAATATCGAGTTATTTTTATTTTTTAAAATTGATAAAAAAACAGAAAAAAAATAATATTAAAATATACATAGTAACAGCATTAATAGCGTTTTTTTTAATAAATATAAAAGCTCCGGTACTATCATTTAAAGCAGAACCTTATGCAGAAGAATTTTATGATTTTTTTTATTATGCCCGTAAAGGAATTACAGGAAATATTTTTAGAATGGAAGGTGGCTATTTTCCTCTATTTCATAGGTTAATAGCAATTTTAATAGCAAAATTAGGATTTAATGCCAGATGGACAATTTTTTTAATGTCAAATGTAGCTATTTTAATTATAAGTTTTGGCTCTTCCATTTTTGTATTACATAGATTTAGAAAATATGGGAATATATTTTTTAGATTTACAGTAAGTATACTGTTTGCGGTTTTTAATATATTTCCATATGCAGAAACTCATACATTTATAGCATTTGCATATATGAATATAATAATGATTTTTTATATAAGTCTGATAGACTTTAATGAATTAAAGAAAAAAAATTATATATTATTAGTGATATTAACAGTATTATTATGTATTTCAAAATTACATTATATTACATTATTACCTGTAGCAATGGGAATTTTAATATTGTTATGGAAAAAATTGAAAATAAGAGATAAAATTTTTCTAGTTTCTATAGCATTATCAACAATGATTCAGTTAGTTTATACATATAGACATACAAAAAATTGGATAAGATTTGATAATGAACCGGCATATAGAATAGTTGGAAGGCATACCACAGTCTGGTTTAGACCAATAGGGAAAATAAAGATTATGGAAATAATAAATATAGGAACACATCAAATTGTACAACAATTTATAAATATATTTAACTTTGGGACAGAACAAAATCAAAATATTCTTAATTTAAATATGGTATATTTAATAATTTTTATAATAATAGCAGGAATTTTAGTATATATCAGTATTAAAAATAAAAATAGAGAAAGTATTATACTGTTGAGTCTACTGTCCCTGATTTTCATTAATTCATATTTGAATGTCATATCTAAGGTATGGAGCGGTTCAAATTTGTGGTCAACGGCATTTGGAGCAATAAATACCAGACATGCACTATTAACAAGGATACCAATGCTTCTTATACTAGTATTAATTCCTTTTATTGTAAAAAGAAATATGGGAGAAAGCAAAAATAATATAAAAATTTTATATAATATTTTAATAATATTTATCATATTAAGGTATTCTCCAATAATAAATAATAATGTTTTTAGATATGATGAAGTTCATTCGGATTGGAAAAAATATTCAAAGTTTTATAAAACCAATAGCTGGACTCTTCCGATTTATCCATTTTTTATAATGGAAAACCAAAAAGGTTATTATATTGGAAAGGAAACTGGGAAAATAGAATACACATATTTTTTAGGTGAAAAATACTATTTAGATGATTTAAATTCAAAAGAGGAAATAACAGAAATGGTATTACCGAAACCGCTTAAATTAGAATATCTGTATACAAAAAGAGTAAGAAATTATAATTTTGATAAAATAAAACTTATAGGATATGATATACAAGGAAATAAAGTATTAGAACTATTACAGCTTAATGATAAGGAAAGAAGTTATATCGGGTTTAAAAACGATTTTCCAAATAAAGAAATATCAAAAATTCAATTTATAAATGAAAATAATAAGAAAGCATATATAGTTCCTGAAATTGTAATAGGAACACCGTAAAAGAAGAATAAAATTTTAGAAAGGAAATATAGAGGAATAAATGATAGAAATTTTTAAATACGGTATAATTGGAGCATTAACTACTTTTTTGAATATCTTTATTTATTTTATTTTAAGAAGTGTTTCGAATCTGAATTATATTTTGTCAAGTATAATTGCATGGATTTTAGCCTTGATATTTTCTTTCTTTGCAAATAGAAACTTTGTTTTTGAAAAAAAAGAAAAATTGAAAAACAAAATCTTAAAAGAATTTTTATTTTTTGCTTTTACAAGATATATAACAGGGGTTTTAGATGTCGGAATTATGGTTATAGGTGTTGAAATTTTTAAACAGGATGATAAATTGTTAAAAATAATTTCCAATATAATAGGAATAATATTAAATTATATAACTTCAAAATTTTTGATTTTTAAAAAATAAGTTGTAAATTGCTATATTTCTGAATTAAGTCCATAAAAGGAGAATAATAATAATGAAAATGTCTATAGTTATACCATGTTATAATGAAGAAGAGAATATACCGATAATTCTTGATAAATTTGATAGTATTTTGGAAAACGAAGATATAGAAATAATATTAGTTAATAACGGTTCCACTGATAATTCAGACGAAGTTTTAAAAAGATTACTTCCTAAATATTTATTTGCAAGAACTGTGCTAGTTCCTATAAATAAAGGATATGGTTATGGTATTCTTCAAGGTTTAAAAGAAGCAAAGGGGGATTTTTTAGGGTGGATGCATGCAGATATGCAGACAGATCCTCAAGATATTATAAGAGCTTATAAAATATTGGAAAAAAATAATTGGAATAAAAATATGTATGTGAAAGGAAAAAGAAAAAAAAGGTCTTTTGTTGAAAATTTTTTTACAATAGGCATGTCAATTTTTGAAACAATTTATCTTAGAGAATTTCTTTGGGATATAAATGGACAACCGAATGTATTTTCAAGAAAATTTTATAGGACATGGATAGAACCTCCAAAAGATTTTTCGTTTGATTTATACGTATTATATATGGGAAAAAAGCAAAAATTAGATTTTAAAAGAATAAATGTACTTTTTCCAAATAGAATTAATGGAGTTTCGAGTTGGAATACTGGATTATTATCTAAATGGAAATTAATAAAAAGAATAATAAAATATAGTATAGAATTAAAGAAAAAAGGTATAAGATGATGATATTGAAAAGTTTAAAAAGAATAAATTTAAGAAAAACTATTTTGAATTACATATTTTTAATATTTATATGTATAGCAACAATATTTTTTATAAATAATGTTACAAAATATGGCAATAATTTTGAATATAATTTAAAATACTTGATATTATTTATTTTATTATATATAGTATCACATATTTTTAGATTTATTAGATTTTTTATAATTTATATCGAAGAAAAAAGAAATTTAAAAGAACTAATAAATGTTTATCTTTCATATACATACGTAAATTATTTTATACCTTTTAAATTAGGAGATTTATTTAAAATTTTGGAAATATCGTATATGCTTGATAATTCTGGAAAGGGTTTTATTGGAACCTGGATAGATAGATTTTTTGATACTTTAATATTAACATTTATTTTAATATCTGGAATAGGATTAAAACAATTTGTAAGCTATAAATTACTTTTCTATTTATCTTCGTTTTTATTTTTTTCTGTTTTTTGTTATCTTTGTTTTAGATATACATATCTGTATACAAATAGAATAATTTTAACAAAAAGTGAAACCAGAAAAGGAATTTATATTTTAAAAGTTATTGAACAAATAAATGAACTATATAATTATGCAAAATATTTGTTAAAAGGGAGAATTCCAATATTATTTTTTATAAGTATATTAGTTTGGATATTTGAAATATCATCTTATGATTTATTTGCTAGAGCTTTTAATTTTGAATTTAATTTTTTAATGATTCCTGAGATATTGACCTTTAAATTATTTGATTCAGTAGAAATAATAAAAATATCTTATATCATATTTGTTATAGGGATTTCTTCTGTTATATTTAGAATAAATATCAGATATTTTAGTAAAAAATAAAAAAGGGGAGAAAAAATGGAAAAAAAAATATGTTTTGTTTATGATGATATAGAAAAACCCTCAAGAATAATTTCTGGAATTATAGGAAACAAAAGATATAGTGAGATTATTTACAAAAAAGTTAAATTTATAGAAAGATTGAAACAAACTTTGGAGAAATTTCATAATGTTCAGATTAGATTTGAATATTTAAAAAACTGGACAGAAATTGAAAATTTAAAAGAAAATTTATTATTTGAAGATAAAGAAGATTCAGAAAAAATATACATTCATTTTTTATCAAGTAATGTCGTAGTAAATGAAGAAAAATTTTTTATATTTTTAGAAAAATGCAAGTATATTAATCAGACAATGGTAGATAATAAATATAACTCTAGTATAATAGTATTTCCAAATATACAAAGTTATTCTGAATATCTAACAAAAAGAATATTAGATAATAATAAAAATCAATTTTTTTTGGATACAGATGAAATTTTACCAAATGATTTTAAAATAAATTTGTCAGAATTAAGAGATTTTTTACTCTTTTTTTCAGGAAGTTTTGAAGCACGGTATTTTAATTCTTTATCAAGTGATAAATATACAATAACAAAGAGTTCTGTTGACAAAACAAAGATGAAAAAGGAGCATGATTTTTATTATATGCTTCCACATCATATGCAAAAATGGATGGTAATGCCATATGATTATAAAGAAAATGAAGAAAGAGCTTCGTATACAATGGAAAGACTAAATATTCCTGATGTTGCATTACAATGGATTCATAATTCATTTAATGAAGAGAGTTTTGAAAATTATTTAAATAAAATATTTGAATTTATAATAAGAAGAGAAAAAAGAGATATATCAAAGGAAAAATTTAATAAAGTTTTTAATGAGCTGTATTATAAAAAAGTTGAAGAACGAATACAAAAATTAAAAGAAATGGAAATTTATGGAGAAATAGACCTATTTATAAAATTTTCAACTGATTATAACTCGATAGATGAAATATTTGCAGAATATAAAAAATATTATAATGAAATTTTTAATAAAAAATTTAAATATATTGAAGTTATTGGACATGGAGACCCCTGTTTCTCAAATACTTTGTATGATAAATCATCTGAAATGCTAAAATTAATAGATCCAAAAGGGGCAGTAAGTGAAGATGAAATGTATACTAATGAATATTATGATTTAGCAAAATTATCTCATTCAATATTGGGAAATTATGATTTTATGAATAATGGTTTATTTACAATAGAATTGAATAATAATTTAAAAATGGACTTAAAAATTGAGAGTGCTAATTTAAAATTATTACAGGATATGTTTATTAAAAAAGTAAAAGAGTATGGATATGATATGGAAGTAATAAGAGTATGTGAGACTTCTTTATTCTTATCAATGCTTCCATTACATATTGATATACCAAGTAAAGTTTTTGCTTTTATACTGAATGCTATAAATATGATGAAGGAGTTGAATAAATATGAAAAATAAAGGCACTTTAGTGGTAGATTTAGATGGAACAATTTGTCCTATAAAAAAAGCAGATGAAAGATATGAAGATTTGAAACCTTATGATAATATTGTAAAAAAATTAAAAGAATACAAAAAAGAAGGATTTAAAATATTAATATTTACAGCAAGACAAATGAGAACTCATGGAGGAAATTTAGGATTAATCAATGTTCATACGTCAAGAATGACAATGGACTGGCTAGATAAATGGGATATTCCTTATGATGAAATAATTTTTGGAAAACCATGGCCAGGAAAAGGTGGTTTTTACATTGATGATAGAGCAATAAGACCTGATGAATTTTTGAAATATAATGAAGAAGAATTGAATAAAATGTTAGATAACGCAAGAGAAAGAATAGATTAAAAAAATATATTATCAGGAGTTATTTATGGGAAATATAAATTTAATAATGCCCATGGCTGGTGGGGGAACAAGATTTAAAAAAGAAGGGATTGAGATTCCTAAACCTTTAATTGAATTGAATGGGAAACCTTTCTTTTTTTGGGCGACTCAGTCAATTGTAAAGTTTGCTAAAATTGACGACCTTATCTTTATTGTGTTAAAAGAGCATGTTGAGAAATATAAAATAGATAGGGAAATTTTAAAATATTATCCAAATGCTAAGTTGAAAATTATTGATCAAGTTTTAAATGGAGCAGTCTTAACATGTCTTAGAGGAATAGAATTGATTAATAATGAAAATCCAGTTTTATTTAATGATTGTGATCACAGTTTTTTGTGTGAAACTTTTTATGATTTTATTTTAAAAAGTAAGGATGATGCTGATGGAGCAATTTTAACATTTACATCTAATGATCCAAGATTCAGCTATATTGAGATAAATGATTTAGGAAATGTCACTAAAACAATGGAAAAAAAAGTTATAAGCAATAAAGCGATTTGTGGAGCATATTATTTTAAAAATAAAAATATATTTAAAAAATCTGCACAAAAATATTTGGATGATTGTAATTATAATGAATATTTCATTAGTGGAGTATATAATATTATGATTAAAGAAAATATGAAAATAAAATATTTTTTGACAGATTTACATATATCTTTTGGAACACCTGAAGAATATAAAGAAGTACAAAATTATAATCTTAAAGAATTTATGTAATAAAGAATATAACTAAAATATCAAATTTATGAAAAATGTATTATATTTCAGATTATCTGAAGGGAGAGCAATTTACTATTAAAATAAAATGAGACAGCTTTGATAGAAGAAACACAAATAATTTTAAATAATAAAAGTGAGAATTAAAACATGGATAAAAAAACAATAATAATTTCCGCTATCAATTTCAGTGAAGGCGGACCCTTAACAATTTACAAAGAATGCTTAAAATATCTTGAAGAAAACTTCCTGGAAGAATATAGAATAATAGCATTAGTTCACGACAGAAATTTATTTTCAGAGTATGAATCAAAAATAGAATTTATAGAATTTAAAGACTCTAAAAAAAGTTACTTAAAAAGAATGTATTATGAGTATTTTTATTTTAAGAAACTTTCGGAAAAATTGAAGCCTTATTTATGGCTTTCATTACATGACATGACACCGAATGTAACAGCTGATAAAAGAGTTGTTTACTGTCACAATCCGATGATGTTTTATAAAATGACAAAAGAAGAAAGAAAAAAATCATTTAAATTATTTCTTTTTTCAAAATTTTATAAATACATTTATAAAATAAATATAAAGAAAAATAATTATGTTATTGTTCAGCAGGACTGGATAAGAAAAGAATTTAAGAAAGCTTTTGGAATAGAAAATGTTATTGTTGCACATCCTGAGGTTAATCTGGAAGATTTAAAGCTAGACACAGATCTGGAAGTAGAAAAAAATAGTTTCATTTATCCCAGCTTTCCAAGAGTTTTTAAAAATTTTGAGGTGATTTGTAAAGCTGCTGAAATTCTGGAGAGTAAAAATATTAAAAATTTCAAGGCTTATTTGACAATAGATGGCAGTGAAAATATTTATTCAAAAGAAATAACTGAAAAATATAGTAAACTGGAATGTATTAAATTTATTGGACTTCAGTCAAGAGAAAATTTAATGAAGTATTACAATAAGATAGAAACAGTTATATTTCCTTCTAAAATTGAGACGTGGGGATTACCGATTACTGAGGCAAAAGAGTTCAAGAAAAAGCTGATTTTGGCTGATTTGCCCTATGCACATGAAACATTGGGAAATTATCAAAATGTTTTTTTCTTTAATCCTGATTCAGCTGAAGAACTAGCTGCAAAAATGGAATCAGTTATTACAGAAAAAAATATTAATTTTGATGGGAATATCTGTAAAAATATAGAACAGCCTTACTGTAATAACTGGAAAAAACTTTTTGAGATAGTTTTAAAAAAGTAATACAGAAAAAATATAAATAATTTTTGAAAGGATAAAAAATAAAAATGAGGAAATGTGTGATATATTTCGGATTTAATAATCCTTTGAAATTTAAAAGAGGAGTCGAAAATGTGATTTTATTTCAGGCTCAATCCTTAGGAGAAAATATAGAAAAATATTATATTTTTTTTGATGATGAAAATGTCGAATTTAACTGGAATGGAATAAATTGCATTGGAATAAAGAAAAATAAATTCAGATTTATCAGTTTGAATAAATTAATAAATAGAAAGTTTAAAAATAAAAAATATATTATACATTCTCATAATTATCTTATGAGCTTTTTTCTTTTAAAAAAAACAGATATTTTCACAGTACATGATGGACTTTATTACCAATCTAATGCAGTAAATCATAAATTACAAAATTTATTTAAATATATCGAGAAGAAAGTTTATAAAAAATCGAAACTAGTACATTTTATTTCAAAATTTTCAAAAGAAAAATCTTTATATGAAGGAAAAAATTTTAAAATTATATATAATACGACTCCTTTTGAACAGGTTATTAAAAAAGATATACCAGAAGATAACTGGAAAACAGATAAAATTAAAATTTTTACTGTCCGAAGCATTGAAGAGAGAGCAGATATTGATTTATTAATAGAATTAGCAAAAAGAAATTATGATATTAAAATAGCCGGTAAAGGGCCGTTATTAGAAAAATACAGGGAAGAAATAAAACAGAATCGCCTGGAAAATATCGAATTGCTGGGATATGTTCCAGATGAAGAAGTTGGAAAATATTATGAAAGCACTGATTTGGTGACAGTTTTAGCAAAATATGGTGAAGGGTTTGGATTACCAATAATAGAAGGATATCTTTATAATAAACCGGTTTTTGCTTCAGATGTCTGTGCTATTCCGGAAATTATAATAAATAAGGATTTTTTAGTAAAAAATAATGTTGAAGATTTAGAAAGTAAAATAGAAAAGTATTATGAAGCAATTCCAGGTTATAATTTTAAAAAATATTATGAAGAAAACTTTTCTTATGATAAAATATTAAAAAAATATAGACAAATGTATGATAAATTTTGTTAAAATTTAAAAAGAAAGTTGGGAATAAAATGAAAAAAATATCGTTAGAATTACAATGGGCTGTCGGGAAAAAAACAGGAGTAGGATGGTATATTTTTAACATTGTAAAAGGATTGGTTCAAAATAATAAAAATGACTATACAGCTGAATTTATAAATTTTATGAATAGACATAATGTAAAAGAGCAAATAAATTATGATGTTAAAATAAAACAAAATAAATTTATTCCATACAAAGTTTATGATATTTTAACTCAAAAGTTAAAAATAAGTCATAATTTTTTGTTGGGAACAAAGTCAGATATATATCATTTTTTTAATTTTACTATTCCAAAAAATATAAAAGGTAAGGTAATAATTACAATTTATGATACTGTATTTTTTTCAGCTCCAGAAACTATGGGTGATATGAAAGCTATTAGTGAATATAAATATGCTGCTGAGAGATCAGATTTGATTATAACTATTTCAGAAAGTGCAAAATCGGACATTATTAAACACTTTAATGTAGATGAGAAAAAAATACAGATTGTAACACCAGGGATTGACTTACAGAAATATTCATATAATTATACTGATATAGAACTTGAAAATGTCAGAAAAAAATACGATTTACCTCAAAATTACATTTTATATTTAGGAACAATAGAACCACGAAAAAATATCGAAAGAATTGTCAAAGCTTTTAAAAACTATAAAAAAGAAGTTAAAGATGATTTAAAACTTGTAATTGTAGGAAACAAAGGATGGAAATATGAGAATATTATGAAATTAATAGAGTCAATGGGGACAGATATTATAATTACAGGATATATTGATGAAGAGGATAAAATACCTATTTATAAACTTGCACAGTTTTTTGCATTCCCTTCATTGTATGAAGGGTTTGGAATGCCAGTTCTGGAAGCTATGGCGGCAGGAGTGCCTGTGGTCACTTCCAATGTGTCGTCTTTACCTGAAGTTGCAGGAGATGCCGCAATTTTAGTTGATCCTTTAAGTGAAGATGAAATTTTTGAAGCATATAAAAAAATACGGAATGACAGTAATTATAGAGAAGAAATGATACTAAAAGGATATGAACAGGCTAAAAAATATCAGTGGAAAAATTCTGTAGAAGTTCTCGAAAAAGTTTATGAAAAAATGTAATCAAATAAATATAGAAAGGTAAAACATGGAAAAATCATTTTATGAGTTGTGGAAATTGGGAATTAATTTGATTAAAACAAAAATATTTTTTCCAAAAGCTAGACTAATTCGTTTCCCATTCGATATAAGGGGAAAAAAGTATATAAAATATGGAAAAAATTTTACTACTGGTGTTGGATGTCGAATAGAGGCTTATAATTTTAATAATAGAATTTCAGATGGAAAAAATCCTCAATTAATTATTGGAAATAATGTTCAAATTAATGACTATGTTCACTTATCTTGTGCAGAGTCAGTTATTATAGAAGATAACGTATTAATTGCTAGTAAAGTTTATGTTTCTGATTTGAATCATGGAAATTATTCTTCGTTAAAGAACCCTGAACATTCATGTCCTGATGAAATTGTAAAAGAGAGAAAAATTTTTACAAAACCAGTAAAAATTTGTCAAAATGCTTGGTTGGGAGAAAATGTTGCAGTTTTATCGGGAGTAACTATTGGAAAAAATTCTATAATTGGTGCAAATTCTGTTGTTTCTAAAAATATCCCAGAAAATTGTATTGCTGTTGGAAATCCTGCAAAAGTAATAAAAAAATATAATTTTGAAACAAAAAAATGGGAAAAAATATAAAATTTTTTTAAAATATTTGACTTGTTTGATTAAACTTAAGATGTTATAATCTTACTAAGTAAAAAAAGTGGAGGATTTCGTATGTATGACTTTACAGCTTGTATAGTTACTTATAATACTGATCAAAAAGAATTAGCTCAAATCATAAGTTGTTTTCAAAAAACAAAATTGAAATTTAAATTATGGATTTCAGATAATTCTGAAGAGGATAGTTTGAGAAATTTTATAAACAAACTTTCAGATGATCGAATCGAATATATTTTTAATAATTCAAATAATGGATTTGGATCAGGACATAATGTTATATTAGAAAAATTAATGGGTAAAAATTGCAAAGAAAAAGCAGAATTTCATTTAATATTAAATGCTGATATAATTTTTGAAGAAAATACAATTGAGAAAATAGTTGATTATATGAGAAAAAATTCTGATATTGGGCAGATAGGGCCTAAAATATATGAATCTAATGGAGAGGTAAACAAATCTTGCAGACTATTACCCACACCTTTAAATTTAATATTTAGAAGATTTTGTCCAATAAAATCGGTTGTAGATAAAATGGATTATGATTATGAAATGAGATGGTGTGATTATAATACAATAATGGAAGTTCCAATTTTATCTGGATGTTTTATGTTCATAAGAACAGATGTTTTGAAAACTGTTGGAATGTTTGATACTAGATATTTTATGTATATGGAAGACTATGATTTATGCAGAAGAATTGGTCAAAAATATAAAGTTATATTTTATCCTGAAGTAACAATAGTTCATGAACATGGAAAAGCATCTTATAAAACACGAAAAATGATGATGGCACATATAAATTCAGCTATAAATTATTTTAATAAATGGGGCTGGTTTTTTGATAAGGAAAGAAAAACAAGAAATAAAGAATGCATGAAAAAATATAAAAAATAATCTAGTTTGGTAAATATTCAATTAGGAGAATAAATGAAACAAAAGGTTTTAGTAACAGGTGCTAATGGTTACATAGGAAGAAATGTTATAAATTATTTATTAGATAGTAATATCGATGTAGTAGCTGTTGATATTTCTTTAAATAAAATAATAAGTGAGAAAGTAAAAAAAATAGAAATCAATATATTTGAAAATACAGACTATCTTTTTTCTAATTTGCAAAATGTAGGGACTTGTATTCATTTAGCGTGGCGTAATGGATTTGTACACAATTCTATTACTCATCTTGAAGATATTTCATTACATTATAAATTTTTAAAGAAAATACATGAATTTGGTATAAAAAATATAAATGTTATAGGAACTATGCACGAAATTGGATATTGGGAAGGAGAAGTTGATAATGATACTACAACTAATCCTATTTCATTTTACGGTATAGCAAAAAATAGTTTGAGACAGTCTTTGAAAATATTAGAAGATAGTGATAAGGAATTGTTTATAAAATGGCTTAGAGTATTTTATATACAGGGTGACGATAGAAATAATAATTCTATTTTTTCTAAAATATTACAAAAAGAAGAAGAGGGTGCTAAGACTTTTCCGTTTACTACGGGAAAAAACAAATATGATTTCATCAATATAAGTATATTAGCTGAAATGATTTCAAAAGCAGCTTTACAAACTGAAGTAACTGGAATTATAAATTGTTGTTCTGGTAAACCTGTAAGTTTAAAGGAAAAAGTCGAATTATTCTTAAAAGAAAATAACCTAAAAATAAAATTAGAATACGGTGTATTTCCAGACCGTTCTTATGATTCTCCTGCCTTATGGGGGAATAATAGTATAATATCTAAAATAATAAATAACAACCCAAAAAAAGACTTCTGAGAATTTGTTTTTCTCAAAAGTTTTTTTTTATTAACAAGTTATTTTATTTTTTGTAAGAAAATACATGTATATACAAAAATAAAACTTTACAAATAAATTTTTTTATAGTATAATACTTTCATGTACAAATGTTATCAGGAAAGTGAGACATAAAAATGAAAAGTATTATGAAAAAAGACAAAAAATTATATATGATAATGTGTATGAATTTGTAGAGTTTATTTTAAAATTAATTGAAAAATAATTTTAGATGTAAACTCATTTTAAAGTGAATAAATTTAAAAAATGAGATTGCATCCTAGAAAGCTGAATAATCTTATTCGGCTTTTTTCTTTAAAAAATATTTATTTTTGGAGGTCTTAGAATGAAAAAAATTAAATTATTGCTAGGAGTCTTATTAGTGCTGATTTTAGCGGTATCTTGCGGAAATAAAGCGAATGCTGGGAAAAAAAGGGTTATAAAAGTAGGGACAGATGGAGTTTATGCACCATTTTCGTTTAAGGATGAAAGCAGCGGGAAATTGACAGGATATGATGTTGAGGTTATTCAGGAAGTCGGAAAAAGAATAAACGCAGATATTGAATTTACAACTGTTCCTTGGGATAGCATATTTCTAGGGCTAGAGTCAAAAAGATATGATATTATTGCCAATGAAATTGAAAAAACTAAGGAAAGAGAAGAAAAATATATTTTTTCTGATAAATATTTAGTTTCAGCTGCTCAGATTATTGTAAAAGAGGGAGAGAATAATATAAAGACTTTGAAGGATCTGGAAGGTAAAAGAGTAATTTCAGCAGTTGGAAGCAATTATTCAAAAACTGTTGAGGAATATAATAAAACAGCTGCTAAAAAAATAGATCTTAATTATTTTGACGGCGGAATTACATTGACATTGGTAGAAATAGCACAAGGAAAGGCGGATGCAACATTGAGCGACAGACTTGTGGTAAGTTATTATAAAAAACAGCAAGGGGATAAAGTTCAGCTGGTAGGGGAGCCTTTGAGTACAACTCCGACATTTTTCCTATTTAGAAAAGATAGCGAAGAATTAAGAAATGAAGTGAACAAAGCACTTGCTGAAATGAGGGCTGACGGAACGCTTGCTAAAATATCAGAAAAATGGTTTGGCGGAGATTATACGAAATAGTGGAAAATTTAATTTTACGATAATATAAATAAAAAATATAAAAATTTTGGGAGGAAAATCATGAAAAATATTTTGAAAATAACAGGAATTTTATTGATAGGACTATTTCTTATCAGTTGTGGCGGGAAACAGGAAAATGGTAAAAGTGGGAGTAGTGAAGGAAAACAAAAAGTTAAAGTTGGAACAGAAGGAGTTTATGCACCATTTACGTTTACTGATGGAAGTGGGAAATTAACTGGATATGATGTGGAAGTTGTTGAAGAAATTGGTAAAAGGGCAAATTTAGATATAGAATTTGTGCCTACGCCTTGGGATAGCATGTTTTTAGGGCTGGAATCGAAAAAATTTGACTTTATTGCAAATGAGATTGCTAAAAATCCTGAAAGAGAGAAAAAATATGATTTCTCTGATGATTATTTAGTATCAGCCGCTCAAATTATCGTTAAAAAAGGAAGAACTGATATTAAGACACTTGAGGACTTAAAAGGTAAAAGGGTTATGACAGGAGTAGGAAGCAATTATAACAAGACTTTGACTGATTTTGACAAAAATAAGGAAATAAATTATGCTTATTTTGACGGAAATGTTTCAATTGCACTTGAAGAAATTGCACAAGGAAAGGCAGATGCTACTTTAAATGACAGATTGACAGTAGGATATTTCACAAAGCAAAGAGGAAATCTTGTAGAAATCGTAGGAGAACCCGTAACGAAAACGCCTGTATATTTCACATTTAGAAAAGATAGCGAAGAATTGAAAAATAAAGTAAATAAAGCACTAGCTGAAATGAAAGCCGATGGAACGCTTGCCAAAATATCAGAAAAATGGTTTGGTGGAGATTATACGAAATAATTTATAAACAGGAGAAAAGTAATGAATAATAATGTACCTTTTTTAAACTGGGGCTTTATGGTAAGAGCGATTCCAGAAATACTGAAAGCATTGCCAATGACTCTGAATATTGCGATTGTTACGATGATATTTTCGCTGATACTTAGTTTTTTTATCGCACTTGTGAGAATAAATAAAATTCCTGTGCTGACAAGACTTGCTACAATTTATGTGTCCTTTATAAGAGGGACACCTCTTTTAGTTCAGATTTACCTTGCCTATTATGGATTGCCTAAAATATTGGATTATATACATCTGAAATATGGATTTAATATAGATGTGACTAATATTCCTGCGATTGTGTTTGTGTATGTGGCATTTATTTTAAATGTGTCAGGGTATCTCTCGGAAACGTTCAGGGCGGCAATTCAGTCGGTGGATAAAGGGCAAGTTGAAGCTGCATTGTCTATTGGAATGACAAAATGGCAGGCAATGAGAAGAATTGTACTTCCACAGGCGATTATAATAACTTTTCCTAATTTTGGAAATACTTTTATAAGTCTGATAAAGGATTCCTCACTTGCTTTTACAGTTTCAATTGTGGAAATGATGGGAAAAGCAAAAATAATATCGGCTTCGGGGTTGGATATTTTTGAGGCATATATTGTTGTTGCTGGAATTTACTGGGTTGTTTGCATAATTGTGGAAAAAGTCATGGGAATTGTGGAAAAGAAATTGAGAGTAGGTGGACTGTAGAATGGTAAAGGTTGAAAATCTAAAATTGTCTTTTGGAAAAAATGAAGTTTTGAAAGGAATAAACTTTAAAATAGAAAAAGGGCAGGTAATAAGCATCATAGGACCAAGTGGATCGGGAAAATCGACATTTTTACGAAGCCTTAATTTTCTTGAAACAGCTTCATCGGGAACAATAACTTTTGGAAATGAAACTTTTGACTTGAGTAAAATAAATAAAAAAGATATAAACATGCTTAGAAAAAATACGACAATGGTTTTTCAGAATTATAATTTATTCAAAAACAAAACTGCTTTGGAAAATGTAATTGAAGGTCTTTTGATTGTAAAAAAAATGAATAGGAACGAAGCAACAGAAATCGGATTGAAAATGCTTGAAAAAGTGGGGTTAAAAGATAAAGCCGAATTTTACCCAAATCAGCTTTCTGGAGGGCAGCAGCAAAGAGTGGGAATCGCAAGGGCGGTTGCAATGAGTCCAGAGGTAATTTTGCTTGATGAGCCAACTTCGGCACTTGATCCTGAACTTATTGGAGAAGTTCTAAAAGTTATAAAGGATATGGTAAAAGAAAATATGACAATGATAATTGTTACCCATGAAATGCAGTTTGCAAGGGAGGTTTCAGATTATATAGTATTTATTGATGGTGGAACAATTATAGCAGAAGGTAAGCCAGAAGAAATTTTTGTTAATTCAAAAAATCAACGGTTGCAAAATTTTCTTAAAAGATATTCGGAAAGTGAAACAGATATTTACTCAATATAGAAAGTAAAAAAAATTATAAAAAAAGCCTCTAAATAAGAATATTTGGAGGTTTTCATTTTTTACATATAAAAAATAGACATGAGCTTTCTCTTTACATTTGTAACAATTGATTCATTTAGCTCTAATATCAGACTAATTCGTTACAAGCAGTTTCTAATTGTTTTAATGCTCTTTCTAACACACTTCTAGGACAAGCAGTGTTAATACGCATAAATCCGCTCGATCCATGATTAAATGCACGACACGAATTCAATCCTATTTTTGCTTTTTGATAAATAAATTTTTCTAGTTCATCTTGATTAAAATTATATTTTTTCATTAATTCGCGGCAATCTAGCCAAACTAAATAAGTCGCTTGTGGAACATTTGGTTTAATTAACGGAATATTTTCTTTCATAAAAGTATTTAAGAAAAGGATATTTTGTTCTAAGTAATCGATTAACTGAGTCAAATATTCTTCCCCTTCTGTATAAGCAGCAATAGTTGCAACTAAATTGAAAGGATTGTTTCTATGAACCTCTAAATCTTTCCAAAATCTATCAAATTTAGTTTTGTTTTCAATATTATTGAATACAATTGTCGCACATTGTAAACCAGCTAAATTAAAGGCTTTCCCAGTAGCAGTACAAGTTATTGTGTTTTGTCTGATTTCTTCTGAAACACTTGCCATTGGAATGTGTTTATTACCCCAAAGTGTTAAATCAGCGTGAATTTCATCAGAAATAATAGGCACATTATATTTTACACATAAATCTCCGATTGTTTTTAATTCCTCATAAGTCCAAACATGTCCCAAAGGGTTATGTGGATTACAAAAGATGAATAATTTAGGCTGTTGTTTTAATTTTTCTTCCAAGTCTTCCAAATCGATAGTGAAAGTACCATCTTTTTCTTTGAATTTGTTTTCTAAAACAATTCTTTTGTTATCAGTATTAATATCATAAAATTCTGAATAGACAGGAGGTTGAATCAAAACAGTTTCCCCTTCTTCAGAAAATAATTTTATCAATGTTCCAAGAGTAGGCACAACACCGATACTAAAACTCAAAAGCTCTTTTTTTGGTTCCCAGCCAAATCTTTTCTTTTGCCAGTTAATAAAAGATTCAAAATATTCTTCAGGTCGATAAACGTACCCAAAAACCCCATGTTGAACTTTTTTTTCAAGAGCATCAATAATTGGTTGGGCAGTTTTAAAATCCATATCTGCAATCCATAATGGAATAAAGTCTTTAGGCTCCTTTCCATGCTCAAATCCAAATCTAGTCAATTCATTGTATTTAACAGAATGATTATTTTTTCTGTCGATAATTTCATCAAAATTATATTTCATAGAATCACATCCTTTTATTTATGTTTTTTAATTAATTTAGTTGACAATCTTCGAATTAAATTATAAAATATACTCAAAATACTTTTAAAGAGGTAAATTTAATGACTAAAGAATATAATAAAAACTTTATAATCCAACAAAGTGCAAAACTTTTTTATTATAAAGGCTATAAAAATACAGAATTAACGGATATTTTTAAAGCATGCGACATGCCAAATGATATTTTTTACAAATTTTTTTCGAGTAAAGAAGAGTTACTTAGTTCTGTAATCAAATATCATACTGAAAATCTGATAAATTTCTTCAATAATAATGTAGATGATTTATCAATTGATAAATTTCACTACTTTTTTGAAAAATATTTTGAAAACATTGTAAATAATAAATTTCATGGTGGGAGTCCACTTGGAAATCTGGCATTGGAGCTATCTGACTTAAATAATAGCATACGTGAAGAACTTGTAAAATCATATAAAAAAATAGAACTTAGATTTTCTTTTTTTATAACAACTTTAAAATATGCTTTTCCTAAAAAATACGATGATATTGTTCCTGAAACAACAGCAAGACTTTTAATTGCTTTACTCGAAGGAACGATTCTTATGTTAAAGACCGAAAAGGAAAGTTTTGCAATTAATGATTTTTTTGTTTTCTTTGATAGCCTTTTCAAACTAGGTGAAGATAAAAAAATAGAAGAAGAATCAAATAAAGAAAGTCAAGAAACATCAGATACAGAAAAAATATATATTCCAGATTCCATTAAAAGTGAAATCATAGACTTCAAAGACCATGAGTCAAATATACAAACTGATATTAAAAGTTCTCAAGATTTCTTAAATAATGGGATAGAGGAAACTAATCAGGAAAATACAGAAATTGAAGTTTCAGAACATGAAAATAGCAGTCTTGATGATAATATGTATTATGAACTTGATTCAGACAGTTTAATTAATGTTTTTGACGATTTGGAAAATTATCAAAAAAGTGAAACTGAAGATGATGAATAAAAAATTTAGGGAGAATGAAAAAAACTCCCTTTTTTATTTTATTTATATTCAAGTCTTTCACTTGAAACAATTTTACCATCTTCTGTCACAATTACCTGATAATACGCCTGTGCTCCATACAAAATAACTTTCCAGTTTCTAAAGCCCTTTTTGTATAATCCAACGTGCTGAGTTCCTACTGTTTCACTAAATTTTTTTTTCACTTCTTCAATACTGTTATTCATAACAACATCTCGTGACACCACTGCTGAGTTTGGGACAACCCTTTTTCCAACAGATGAACAACTTATTATCATTCCAAAGCATAAAATTATTATTATTTTTTGTATTTTCTTTTCCACTAATTATTCACTACCTCTATTTTAATATCAAATTGTAAATGTTTTTTTTCCTTATCTGAATATGCATATTTTATTTTTCGTAAAACAGCGTTTGGATTACTACCTAAAATTTCATTAATATTCTGGTTAGCTTTTTCAATGCACTGAAAATTATTTGCAAGTTCAGTATTTGAAAGGCCCATCATTTTCAAATAATTGAACATATTAAAAGTTTCAAACATAAAATTCCCCTTTCCATATCAGATTCCAATCCTTCTTAATATCGAATTAATAAAATTATTTTTCCAATACTTCATAAGTTTTTTCCAAAATTTCCTCAAAAGATAAATCTGTCTTGAATCCAGCAGCTTTTATGTGTCCGCCACCACCAAAAATTGAAGCTATCTTATTTACATTGTACTTATCATTTGCTCGAAAACTTCCTTTTAATAAACCGTCTTCCTGTTCCCTTACAAAAAGTGAAATCTCCATCCCTTCGATTTTTAAAAGCATTTCTGATGTACTGTTTGTATCATCCTTTTCAATGCCTAGTTCTTTCATTTTTTCTTGTGTCAGATAATAGCTGACAAATTTATATTTTTCATCAACTTTTTTATTTTTATAAACTTCACCAATAAAATCAACTTGTTTTTCACTTACTGCAAAAATAATATTAGCAATTTTGTGATTATTCATACCTGCCTCAATTAATTTGGAACATACCAGAAAAGTATGCGATGTAACGTTATCATGTCTAAAATTTCCAGTATCATTAATTATTCCAAGATACATATATTCAGCAATTTTCTTTGTCAGTTCAATGTCAAAAATTTTCAAAAACTGATATAAAAGCTCTCCTGTACTGCAAATATCTTCTACATAGTTAAAATCCGCATGTTCAGTATTGCTAACATGATGATCAATATTTATTGATTTTTTACTCAATTTTTTGATTTCTACAGCTCTTTCATATCTTTCCTGATTCGCACAGTCCAGACTTATAAACAAATCAAATTTTTCATTATTTTGAAAATTTTTCTTAAATTTTTCACAAAATTTTTCATAATCCCAAATAAGCCCTGTATCTTCAAAATGCCTCATATATTTAGGCAATTTATCATCGACCATGATTTTTATCATTTTTTCCATATTATTTTTTTTACAATATTCATCTATCATAAAATAAAATGCCAAAAGTGAGCCAAGAGCATCTCCATCTGGATTAATATGTGCTGTTAAAATAATGCTTTTAGACAATTTTATTTCATTTACGATTTCTTTTGGAAGAATATTTCCTCTGTAATTTTTATTCATAAATTTTATTCTCACTTCTATTCTAAATTTTAATTAGTAGAACGTATCATATACCCGCTACCAGCTTTTTTAGCTTGATTTTCCATTGTTTTTAAAGTATTTGGATTATCAGTCATATTTGACATCACCACATAGACTGTTCTACCATTTACAGATGTTTTTTTGTAGTAAAAATTTCCACCTAATTTTTTTGTTATTTCTCTAGCTGAGGCTTCTGAGGCTACGGATGCAACTTGGATGTATTTTTTATGACCTTTAGCTTGACGATTCTTAGCATCTTCTCTAGCTTTCTTGGTTGCTTCTTCTTTAGCTTTTCTAGTTGCCTCTTCTTTTGCACGTTGTCTAGCTGCTTCTGCCCTTGCTTGTGCTGCTGCCTGTTCTTTTCTAGCTGCTGCTTCTTGTTGCTGTTTTTTTAGTTCAGCGTGTCTTGCTTCAGCTCTTTCCTCTTCCTGACGTCTTTGTTCAGCCAATTTTTTCTGTTCTTTTTGTCTTTTCTGTTCCAGTTTTTGAGCTTCTAATTTTTTCTGCTCTTCTTTTTTCTTATCTTCCTTAGCTGCCTTTGGATTATTTTGAGGCTGTGTCTGCTGGTTATTTACTGTAGGGTTTTGTAAGTCTACTGTTTCAGCAGATTTCGTCTGTTCAAGCTCCTTTTCAACTGTTTCATTATTATTTTCAATAACCTGATTTGGCAAAGTTAGATTATTTTTATAGTCCTTGGAATTGTAAAAGTCCTTATTTCGAACTTTCATTTCCTTTGTAACACTTTCGGTCGTAGTTACCTTTGATTTCTTGTAGCCTGTTGCAAGTACCACGCCATAAGTAATAATAGCAACAATTCCAACTGCTCTCATTACTTTAAATGGATTTAATCGAAAACTCATTTTTTCTCCCTTCTTTTCCCTATTTTATTTTTGTTGAAAAATCTTTTGTTTATTAGCTAATTGTCCAATAATTATAACTATTTCATTAAATAATTTGTTTTAATATTTTTTTAGAATTTTCTGCTGCCAGTTTCACAAAAGTTTCATATTCCATATCAGATTCGTCTGTAATTGAATCTGAAATCGAACGGATTATCAAAAATTTTACACCTAATCTTGTACAGACTTGAGCCACAGCTCCACTTTCCATATCCACACAAAGTGCTTCAAAATCTTTTCCAAGTTGAATTTTCACATCTTTTTTACTTACAAACTGATCTCCAGTCAGAATTCTTCCAAGCAAAATCTGATGCTCAAAATTAGTTATATTTCCAGTTTTTTCAATTAGATTTTTATCTGATTCAAATGCCCATTCCTTCATTTGAGGGATTTGCCCCATTTTATAGCCAAAGGCTGTAGCATCAACATCATGTTGAACAATGTCCCGCCCAACAACAACATCTCCAACTTTCAGCCTTTCATCCAGCGATCCAGCTACTCCTGAAAAAATTACCTCACTTACACCAAATTTTTCAATTAGTAAAGTTGCAGTAATCGCAGCATTTACCTTCCCAATTCCAGATTGCACAAAAACAACATCTTTATCATTAAATTTTCCAGTAAAAAACGATATACCGTTTATTGTGTTTTCCTTAATATCATTAATTTCCTTTTTTATTGCTTCAGCCTCTTCAATTACTGCTCCAATGATTCCTATCATTATTTCCTCCAATTTTTATTTTTCATTTTCAATATTATTAGTGTTTTCATTATTAACATTTTCAGTATTACTATCTTTATTTTCAATAGTTGTATTTATATTTCCTTCATAAATATATGTATCTTTAAGTTTACAAGTTTTTGTTTCATTTGTATTAAGAATTGCCTGAAATTCCCATTTTTCATTTTTTCCAAGCGAACTTATGTTGTCAACAGCATCTCCAATTTTTGCTCCATTTTCATCAAAGCAAGGAATTTCTATTGTCAAATTTCTCTTAGTTACTCCATTATGAGTCAAAATTCCTGTAACAATAGTTTTTCCACCAGTTATTTCTACTTCCGCATTTGCAAATTTGTATTTTGTATTTTTGGCCTTTATTTCGCCATCTTTTCCACCAATAATACCTCCTATCAATTTACCAGTTGTCCCAATAACCGCTCCAGTAATTCCACCTGCAGCTTTTATAGTTCCTCCGACGACACTTCCAACGCCGCCAACAATTCCACAAGATGAAACTCCAAACATTATTCCAATCAATAAAATCCTTTTTTTCACTGTTCTTAATCCCTATTCCTTTTTTATTTTTTATAAAATTATCTTTCGTTATGTCTATTTAATAATCTAACTTTTTATATATTTATTAAAAATAATACATTTTTCGAAAATTTGATATATTATACAATATATGATTATAAAACGATATTAGTATAACATTAGAATATCATATTCCAACTAAAAAAACAAGGCAAATCATCTAATTTGCCTAAAAAATAAACTAGAATCATTGCCCACATTTATTTAAATTACAGTTCTTAAAATTTCAAAGTTTCCAATAGTTTTTGTGTTGATGCCAACAGGGATTAAAATTGTTTCGCCTTTTTTTATTGCAAGCTCTTCATTTTTTTCCCATGTAATTTTTCCTTCTCCTTCCAGTATCGAATAAATTGTCATACTTTCATTATTTACATCTTCAAAGGAATCAGCGAATTTTACTTTATCAATTGAGTAGTATTCTTTTTTTATAATATGTTTTCTCAAAATATCTTTCCCATTTTCAGAATCATCAAAATCAGTATTTTTAATTTCCACTTCTTTTCCAAAATCAATTACATCAGCAGAATCCTGTAAGTGCAGTTCTCTTTTTTTCCCATTTTCATCAATTCTGTCAAAATCATAAATTCTATAAGTTACATCTGAGTTTTGCTGAACTTCTGCAAAAAGTACGCTTCCTTTTAATGAGGCATGGACTGTTCCTGGTGTGATGTCAATAAAATCACCTTTTTTAACAGTTTTTTCTTCAAATAATCCATCAAAATCATTTTTTTCTACTTTTTCCAAAAATTTTTCCTTTGTAATACCAGGCTTCATTCCCATAATTAAAGTCGCATCATCACTTGCTTCCATTATATACCAAGATTCACTTTTTCCAAATTCATTGTGTTTTTTTAAGGCAACTTCATCACTTGGATGTACTTGAATAGAAAGTCTATCATTTACGTCCAGATATTTTATAAGAAGCGGAAATTTGTTAGGATATTTTTCATAAACCTTTTTTCCAGTAAGCTCTCCTTTATATTCCTTGTAAATATCATCCAGTCTTTGTCCAGCTAAAGCACCATTTTCCACAATACCCATTCCATGCGGATGTGCCGACACTTCCCAAGATTCTCCAATTTTTTTGCCTTCAGGCAGTTTCATTCCTAATTTTGTTTCAAATTCACGTCCACCCCACACTTTTTCCACAAAAAATTTTTTAAACTTCATTGGATATAACATAAAAAATCTCTCCTTTATTTATATAATTAATTTTCAATAATTTCTTTATTTTATGATAACATTTTGAATTAAATTTTACAATAACATAATCAAGAAATTTTACAAAAAAACCTGCAAATAATGTCTGCAGGGGAAAAATATTTTTCATTTTTGGGGTGTTATCCTCTACTTAAAAAATAGTAGGCAACTACAATTTGAATTATGATATAAATTATATCACGCTCCACTGGTATCACCCCCAGACTTGTGTAAAATATGAGGTTCGGTTTTCCTCAAAAATATTATATCATACTATTACAAAATATTATACTTTTTTATTTAATTATTTTTTAAAATTTTTTTATAATTATATAAAAACTGCCCCAAATTTTAAGGCAGTTTAACCGATTTTTTATTTACACATGTCTGTTTTTTACAAAATAATTATACCATAAAAAAAGTTTTTTATCAATTAATTTGAAAAAATTTTGTTAATATTGTAAAATGTTTAAAAGGCGGTTTTTAATGTTAAGAGGTTAAAAAATATGTATGTTTACAATGAGCAGAAAATTGAAAAAGAAAAGAGAAAAAGACGACTATTTATTTTGATGAATAGCTTAATGTATGTGATTATTCCGATTATAATAGGATTTTTGAAAATTAATAAAAATATTATATCTATTTGGTTAATAATTATTTTTGGAATTTTGAAGTTTTATTTGGAAACAAAAAAGGATGTTGTAAATGATTATGAAAAAGAAGATGAAGAAACTGGAGATTTTGAGGAAACTTTGCGAAAAGAGAAGTTAAAAAAGAAAATTTTTTATTTAAAGATGGGCTGTATATCAGTTTGTCTAATTGTGATAACTGAAATTAGCATAAATATATTTCAGTTGCCAAGTTATGTTAGGGATTTAAAAGAAATTAGGAAAATTATTTCAAATAGCAAAGAACTTTACGTAAATGGAAAAAAACTTGAAAATACAGAAGATGTGAAAAAATGGATTTGGGACTCTACAAATTATTTTGAGATTTTGTGGGATTACAAGAGGACAGATAATATAGAAGAGCCCAAAATAAAGGCAACTTTATCCAATGAAAAAGGACAGTATCTAGTAATTGAGAAAAAAAATTACGGATGGAGTTTTTTGAAAATGAAAGAAAATCACTACTATAAGTTAGGTATTACTTACAAAAAAGATGTTGACAGAACAATTGAAATGGAAAAATCTTTGGGACTTATTCCTCAAGATTAAATGTTTTATTTATAACAATTTTTATTTTTAGACAAAATTTTATGATTATTACAAAGGTTAGGAGTTTTAAAATTAATGGCTATTGATATTATAAGAATTTTTGCATTTATTTTTATTGTGCTTTTGCACACATTGAACAGACAGTATGGGATAAATGTTTGGATGGGAGGATATGCGTTTATTTCAATCGGAGTTAATCTTTTTGTGATGATTAGCGGATATTTACTGTTGTATAAATCAGAAAATACAGCATTATTTTTTAAAAAGAGAATTTTAAACATTTTACCACTTTTTATTGTTTTTAATGTGATTTATATTTATTTTTTCAAAGTTCCGATTGTACCAATTTTAAAGGGGAAAGCATTTGCAGCTCCACATTTTTGGTATATTTATATGATTCTGGGGCTGTATTTTCTTACACCTTGGCTTCAAAAGGTTCTTAAATATGCTGAAAAAGAAACATTTTTTGTGATTTTTCTATGGTTTTTATGTAATATTTTAAATCCCTATTTACGTTATTTCAACTTTGTCGAAATTCCATTTTCAAATTTTCCAATAACAGGTTTTATTGGTTATTATATTTTAGGATATTTTATAAAAAAATACGAAGAAAAAATAAAAGATTTTTCATTTGTTTGGATAATAATTATTTATTTTATAGGGTTTTTCGTAAGTTTTTTTTCTACAAAATATGTTTTAATTACAACAGATAACCGTGTATCCAATTTTTTTGATAAAAATTCACTTGGAACTTTCATAATGACGATTTCCTTTTTTTTATTCTGGTGTAAATTTAATTTCGTCAACAGAAATAATTTTATAAAAATAATTGCAAACTCTACATATTTTGCATTTTTAATTCATCTAATTGTTCTTCACTTTGTAATAAAAATAAGTGATGAAATGGTTTTCAAATCGGTTCTGACTATTGTAATAAGTATAAGTTTAGGGATTTTGTATAATTTTTTGAAAGAGGGGAAATTAATACGGAAATATACTATTCACAGATGAATAATAATAGTTTTTGTATATAAAAAACTCACAAAAAAATAATCTAATTAAAAGAAATTGTTAAATAATTTCTATTCATAAACTTGTATAATGAGATTATAATAATATGATTTAAAATTATACTAAAAATAATTACAAAATAAATTATATTAGTAGATATTTTCTATAAAAATATTGAATAATTGGGGTTTTGATATACAAGTAATATAATCATAATTACCTATTAAATTTTGTTTTAAGTAAATTTTTGGTGACAGTATAATTTTAGTGTTATTTAAAAATTTAAAGGAGGTGTGAGTTATGACTGATATTAGAGAAATTTATCTAGCCGGAGGATGTTTTTGGGGCGTAGAGAAATTCTTTAAAATGGCTCCTGGTGTTATTGAAACAACCGTTGGCTACGCTAATGGGCAAACTCTTGATACAAGCTATGATATTTTGAAAATGACAGATCACGCTGAAACAGTGCATATAAAATATGATAATGAAATAGTTTCATTAGATAAACTTTTGGATTACTATTTTTCAATAATTGATCCTACAAGTATTAATAGACAGGGGCTTGATGAAGGACGACAATATCGGACAGGGATCTATTATGTAGATAGTGATGAAGTTCATACAATAAAATCAAAAATTGATAGTGAACAAAATAAATATTCAAGAGAAATTCAAGTGGAAGTAAGACCATTAAAGCATTATATTATGGCTGAGGATTATCATCAAAATTATTTGGAGAAAAATCCAAATGGTTATTGTCATATTGATTTGGATAATGCAACAAAAATATTTCAACAATAATATAAAATAATAATTCATTATTAAGTCGGTTTTATCCGGCTTTTTTTTGTAAATTTTTTAAAAAAATTATTGTGAGATAATACATATGTGACAAGAATATACAAAAAAAGAAAGGTTTCTGATATAATGTAAGCCTACCAAAACCACATTAAGGAGAAACCTTTCATATGAGTAGTATATCAGAAATATACCGTGTTCGTCAACGGGCAATTGAGTATGCAATAAAACATAATAATAATTCAAAGGCAGCAGTGAAGTATAAGACATCACGTCAGCAGATAAAACGTTGGAGATACAGATACGACGGCACAGTCCAATCTCTTCTGCCAAAAAGCAGAAGACCTAAAAGCCATCCAAACCAGCACACGCAAGAAGAAATAGAACTGGTTATGAAAAAATACAGGAAATTTGGCTATGAAGGGCTGGCAGAAGTTTATGTCAAAGCAAGAAAGGAAGGCTACAGCCGTACATACGATTCAATGTGCAGGATAATAAGGAAAATGAAGGGCAATGCCAAAGAAAAGCCTAAAAAGCCGCATAAAAGAAAAAATAAGGTTGAACAGGCGAATTACCCTGGGGAAAGAGTACAGATAGACATAAAATATGTTCCGGAAGAATGCATACAGTTTGGTACACGTGACCAAAAGTATTATCAAATAACGGCATTAGATGAATATACAAGAAAAAGAGTGTTAAGAATAGTGGATGAAAAAAGCACCTATCAGACCGCAAAGTTTCTAGAGAACTTGGAAAAAGAGCTGGGATTTGACATAAAGAAAGTTCAGACAGACAACGGGAAAGAGTTCACAAATTCTGAAAGTGATAAGAAAACACTGTTTGAGGTGAAACTAGAGGAGAAGGGGATAGAGTACGGGACAACTCGTCCATATTCGCCATGGGAGAATGGAAAAGTGGAAAGAAGCCACAGGCTTGACAGCAAGTACTATGGAGACAAGAAATTTAAAAGCAAGGAAGAACTGTTAAGGGCAATAAGGAAATACAATACAAGATACAACAACATATCAAGAAAAGTACTAGGCTTTAAGAGTCCAAATGAAGTATTAAAAGAGTACAAGCAAAATCATTAGGTTAAAGATACATTAGGAAAGAAATATTTTTTTTAATATATTTTTGTAACAAATGTTTGACATCTATACAAAGCGGTTATGACTGCTGCACATTACAAGCTTGACAATTTAGTTGCGATAGTTGACTATAACAACTTGCAGATTGACGGAAAAGTTTCGGATGTAATGGATGTCGCTCCAGTTGGGGAAAAATTCAAGGCATTCAAATGGAATGTAATAGAGATTGACGGACATAATTATGAAGAAATCATAAATACTTTTGACACAGCAATAACAGTTAAAGGACAGCTGACAGTAATAGTTGCAAACACTGTAAAAGGAAAAGGAGTTTCGTTTATGGAAAATAACGCTGGATTCCACGGGGCTGCTCCAAATGATGAAGAGTATGAACAAGCTATGAAGGAATTACAGTAGGAGGTTAAAAAGATGGAAAAGAAATCGACAAGACAGGCTTATGGAGAAGCGTTAGTTAAATTGGGAAAAGTAAATAAAGATGTGGTAGTGCTGGAAGCAGACTTGTCAAAATCAACAATGACTGCGTATTTTAAAAAAGAGTTTCCAGAAAGACATATAAATGTGGGGATTGCAGAAGCTGATATGATTGGAACAGCGGCAGGAATTGCAACGACTGGGAAAATACCGTTTGCTTCAACTTTTGCGCATTTTGCGGCGGGACGTGCCTTTGACCAGGTTAGAAACTCTGTGGCTTATCCACAGTTAAATGTCAAGATTTGTCCAACTCACGCAGGAGTTTCGTTAGGAGAAGATGGAGGTTCACACCAGTCAGTTGAGGATGTGGCTTTAATGCGTGCAATTCCAGGAATGGTAGTGCTATCGCCAGCAGATGCAGTAGAAACGGAAAAAATGGTCTTTGCAGTGGCTGAATATGAAGGGCCTGTATATGTAAGACTTGGAAGACTGAATATACAAGTATTATTTGATGAAAACTATAAATTTGAAATAGGGAAAGCTGCAACTTTGAGAGAAGGAAATAATGTAGCAATATTAGCAACTGGTCTTATGGTATCAGAAGCTCTTGAAGCAGCAAAATTACTAGAAGAAAAAGGAGTAAAAGCAAGAGTGGTAAATGTTTCTACGATAAAGCCTTTAGACACAGAAACAGTTTTAAAAGCGGCAAAAGAATGTAAATTTATTGTAACAAGTGAAGAACATTCTGTAATTGGGGGACTTGGAAGTGCAGTTTCAGAATATTTATCAGAAGTTCATCCAACAAAAGTTGTAAAACATGGAATACAGGATGTTTTTGGACAAAGTGCAGATGGGGAGACTATGCTTACGAATTATGGGCTTAGAGCGAAGGATATTGTGGAAACAGTGCTGAATAATTTAAAATAGTAAATTAAGTGAACAATAATAGAAAAGCCATACCAATTTTCAAAATGAGGAGAATAGGTATGGCTTTACTTAAAAAGAGAGGTATTTTTATGGATTTAAAAAATATGGTAAGCGGGACTGATATTCGGGGAATAGTTTCCAAATATGAGGACAAAGACATCAATTTATCTGAAAAGGAAGTTGAGTTCATAGCAAAAGGCTTTAGGCTTTGGATAACTGAAAAATGCGATGAAATCGCAAAGGCTGAAAACAGAAAGGTTAAAGTGGCAGTTGGATACGATGCAAGGCATACAGGACCTAAATTTTCAGAAGTTATAAGAAAGACCTTGTTGGAAATGGGAATTGATGTATATGACTGCCGAATGTCAATAACACCGTCGCTTTTTATGGCTACGATATTTGAGGATTATAAAGCTGATGGCGCAATGATGATAACTGCCAGCCATTTACCGAGCTACTACAACGGAATTAAATTTTTTACGAAAAACGGAGGGCTTCAAAAAAGTGATGTTAATGAATTTCTAGAAATGGCTGAAAAACAAGAAGAAAATTTGATTAAAGAAGAAAAAGGTGTAGAAATTGTAAAAAATCTGGCAGATGACTATGCTTCATATATATGCGAACTAATAAAAAATAAAATTGGAAAAGGAGACAAGCCTCTAAAAAACTTACGGATAGTGATAGATGCAGGAAATGGAGCCGCGGGATTTTTTGCTGAAAAGGTAATAGAAGTTTTAGGTGGAGATACTGCTGGAAGCCAATTTTTAAATCCTGATGGTAACTTTCCAAATCATATTCCAAATCCTGAAGCAAAAGAAGCGATAGAATCAATAAAAAAAGCAGTTCTTGATAATAATGCAGATTTTGGAATAATATTTGATGCAGATGGAGATAGAAGTGCCTTTATAGATAAAAATGGACGTGAAATTAACAGAAATAATCTTATTGCATTGCTTAGTGAAATATTGTTAAAAGAGCATTCTGGCGGAATAATTGTAACAGATTCGGTTACATCGGCAGGGCTAAAAGAGTTTATAGAAAACCGTGGCGGGATTCATCACAGATTCCAGCGAGGATATAAGAACGTAATAAATGAATCTATAAGACTGAATAACGAAGGGAAGTATTCTCCTCTTGCGATAGAAACGTCTGGACATGCAGCATTTAAAGAAAACTATTTTCTTGATGACGGTGCATACATGGCTGCAAGGCTTCTGATTCAGCTTGTAGAGAGCAGGGAAAAAGGCATTGAATTTACAGATGTTCTAAATGAGCTGTCTGAGCCTACTGAGGAAATAGAAATAAGAATTCCTATAAAAGATAAAGATTTTCGAGCTCGTGGAGAAAAAATCGTGGAAAACTTTAGGGAATATGCTGAAAAAAAAGAAGGTTGGAGCCTAGAAATGCCTAACTACGAAGGTGTAAGAATAAATGCCGGTCAAAAAAGCTGGTTTTTAATCAGATTGTCACTGCATGAACCACTTTTGTGCGTTAATATAGAAACGGAAAAAGAAGGAATGGGGAATGAGATTTTAGAAGAATTGAAGGATTATTTTAAAAAATATGAAAAAATGGAAATTTAAGAAAAAATAAAAAATAAAAATTTAAAAAAAGGTATTGATAAAATTTATAAATGTGGTAAAATATAGAAGGGTTTATTACCCACTCTAACTTAAATTAGCTAAAATTCTTTAGCAGAAAAAACTGATTAAATTCAGTTTTTTTTTCTTTTTTGTTATTTTTTTGAAAATTTAAAAAAGAAAATTGAAAAATGGCTTTTAAAATGTTAAAATTAGATGTGAAAAAATAAATTTGGAAAGGAGCGGTATTTAATTTTAAATATCGGATAAATAATTATGAATATAGTGTTATTTGGAGCACCAGGAGCAGGAAAAGGAACTCAGGCAAAGGAATTAATTCAAAAATATGAAATTCCTCAAATTTCAACAGGAGATATTTTGAGAGCCGCAATTGCGAATAAGACTCCGTTAGGACTGGAAGCAAAAAAATTGATGGATGAAGGGAAATTGGTTTCTGATGACATTGTAAATGGACTTGTGGAAGCAAGACTTCAGGAAGAAGACTGTAAAAAAGGATTTATTTTGGATGGGTTTCCAAGAACAGTGGCTCAAGCTGAAGAACTTGACAAAATTTTGGAAAAATCAAACAGAGAAATTGAAAAAGTAATCGCACTTGAAGTTAGTGATGAAGAAATTATCGAAAGAATCACAGGAAGAAGGGTATCGAAAAAAACTGGTAAAATTTATCACATAAAATACAATCCGCCAGTTGACGAAAATCCAGAAGATTTGGAACAAAGGGCAGACGATAATGAAGAAACAGTAAAAAAACGTTTGGCAGTTTATAACGAGCAGACAGCACCAGTATTGGACTTTTATAAAAAGCAAAATAAAGTTTACAGCGTAGATGGTGCAAAAAAACTGGAAGAAATTACAAAAGATATAATTGATATTTTGGAAAAATAGTAAATATTTTCAAAATTATCTAAAGTTAAATTGGTAAAAATTAAGAAAATTTAGAACTTGAATTTGATTTTAAAGTAATATTACTAAATTTATTTGATGATTAATAAAATTTTATTTTTAAAAGGACAAGGCTTTTTGTAAAAAAGTATTGAACTGTTAAATATGTCTACTAAAAAATAAAAAAAGAATTTAGAAAGAAGAAGTACAAAAAATGATAATTTATAAAACATTGGATGAAATAAAAAAAATAAAAAAAGCTAATGAAATAATCGCAAGACTTTTTGAAGATATATTGCCAAAACACGTAAAAGCTGGAATCAGCACATACGAACTGGACCAGATCGCTGAAGACTACATTAGAAGCCAAGGAGCAATTCCAGGAACTAAGGGTTACGATGTAGGTCGTCCATACCCTCCTTATCCAGCCGCAACTTGTATTTCTGTAAACGAAGTTGTCGTACACGGTATTCCAAGTAAAAAGCAGATACTGAAGGAAGGGGATATTCTGACAGTTGACACAGTTACAGTGCTTGACGGCTATTTTGGCGATGCAGCAATTACTTATGCTGTAGGAGAAATTGATGAAACTTCTAAAAAACTTATGGAAGTTACTGAAAAAGCAAGAGATATTGGGATTGAAGTGGCACGTGCCGGAAATAGAATTGGAGATATTGGGCATGCTATTCAGGAATATGTGGAAAGTTTTGGATTCTCACTTGTAAGAGATTTTGCAGGGCATGGAGTAGGAAAGGAAATGCACGAAGATCCAATTATTCCAAATTATGGAAAGGCTGGAACAGGGGCTAAAATTGAAGATGGAATGGTTATTACAGTTGAGCCGATGGTAAATGTCGGTACTTATAAAGTAAAAGTTCTATCGGATATGTGGACTGCAGTTACCAAAGATGGAAAACGTTCAGCCCAATATGAACACAGCCTTGCTATTATTGATGGAAAGCCTGTAATTTTAAGTGTAAGAGATTAAACTAAAAATAAAGAACATGAAAATATAAAGAAGGGAGAGAATTATTTTGAGCATACTGGCACTCATATTAATATTATTTGTGGCAATTGAGCATTACTACATATTAATTCTTGAAATGTATTTCAATGAAAGTGAAACTATACAACGAAATTTTGGACTTGATTTAAAATTCTTAAAAGATGAGCGCGTAAAAAAAATGATGGCAAATCAAGGATTATACAACAGTTTTCTTGCCTCAGGATTAATATGGAGTTTAACTGAAACTGGAGAATTTCAAATTCAAATTGCAGTTTTCTTCCTGATTTGTATTATTTGTGCATCTGTTTATGGTTCTGTCACAGTTTCCAAAAAAATATTTTTATTGCAGGGACTTCCTGCTTTAATGGCTATTATTGCAGTATTGTTGCCACTAATAGTTTCATAATTTTGATTAGATTTTTAAAAATACGCCTAAACTGGAAAATTGGAGTTTGGGTGTTTTTTTGTGTGAATAAAAAGAGAAATGGAAAATTAATTTTCTTCATTACAAAGTTTGTTTTTATTTTAAGAAGTATTTAGAAATGTATTTATTATGTAGTATAATAAATAAAAAGTACAGAAAATTAGATAATTCCATAAAGTTTTGAATATTGAAATATTTAAAAAAATTAGAATCAGTTGAAAATCCAAAATCATTTGAAAAATCGTTGTATAATAATTTTAAAAATTTATGGAGACATAGAATTGATAATTTTAGAATAATAGCAGAAATAAAAATGAAGAACTTGTAATATTAGTAATTGAAATAGGAAAAGGAAGTAATGTATATAAAAATTAAAAATATTTACAAAAAGGTTGAAGAAATAATCTCTCAGTGTTTATTTTATTTACATTTTTTCTATAATATCATTAAAAAAGACTAATAAAAATACAAAAAATGTGATAAAATATATTATAATGTTGTATGGTAAAATAATAAATCACATAATTTTGAAATACAAGCAATAAATAATTACAGATAGTTTGAAAAAGTGATGATAATTTAATAAATAAAAATGGAGGAAAATATGAAACATACAGTAGCGATTGTTGGTAGACCTAATGTGGGGAAATCAACGTTATTTAATAAGCTGGTGGGGGACAGGCTGTCGATTGTAAAGGATGAGCCAGGAGTTACAAGAGATAGACTTTACCGTGAGATGGAGTGGAGCGGAAAAGAATTTATTTTAGTTGATACAGGAGGGCTTGAGCCACGTACAGAAGACTTTATGATGGGGAAAATTAAGCAGCAGGCACAGGTTGCGATTGACGAGGCGGACGTAATTATATTTCTGGTGGACGGAAAAGCTGGGATTACTGGGCTTGATGAGGATGTGGCAACAGTACTTAGAAGACAGGATAAAAAAGTTGTTGTGGCTGTAAATAAGATTGACAATTATATGCGTGATCAGGAAAATATTTTTGAATTTTATGGACTAGGATTTGAAGAAGTTATTGGAATTTCTGGAGAGCATAAGACGAATCTTGGGGATTTGCTGGATGCTGTAATTAACAAATTTGAAGATAAAAAGATAAGACAAACTGAAAATGGAATTAATATTGCAATTCTTGGAAGACCAAATGCAGGAAAATCTTCACTTGTAAACAAACTCTTGAATGAAGAACGTTCTATTGTGAGTGATATTGCTGGAACAACAAGAGATACAATTGATTCTAGTTTGAGATATGATGGAGAAAATTATACATTGATTGATACTGCTGGAATTCGTAGAAAGTCAAAAGTAGAAGACGATGTTGAATATTATAGTGTACTGCGTGCTATAAAAGCGATAAAAAGAGCTGATGTGTGTGTGTTAATGCTCGATGCGACAGAGCTTTTGACAGATCAGGATAAAAGGATTGCTGGAATGATTTATGAGGAAAGAAAGCCAATTATTATTGCAGTAAATAAATGGGATTTAATTGAAAAAAATAATAATAGTGTGAAGGAATTTACAGAATTGGTAAAAGCTGATTTGGCCTTTCTAGATTATGCACCAATTGTAACGATTTCAGCAATGACAGGAAAGAGAACACTGAATATTTTAGAGCAAGCTAAATTTATTAATGAAGAATATCATAAAAAGATAACGACAGGGCTTCTGAATCAGATTTTGGCAGAAATGATAGCACAAAATCCAGTGCCTACAAGAAAAGGAAGAGCAGTGAAAATAAATTATGCAACACAAGTAAGCCAAGCACCACCAAAATTCGCATTTTTTGCCAACAATCCAGAACTAATACATTTCTCTTACCAAAGATATATTGAAAATAAGCTAAGGGAATATTTTGGATTTGAAGGATGCCCAATTGATATTGTATTTAACAAGAAAAGTGAAAAAACCTTTGGATAGATAAAAAATTGATAGATAGAAAAAGGGAGATTAATCAAATGAAATTTTATGATGAGGAAAAACTGTTAAAAATAAGAAATATTCTGATTGTAGCAGTGTTGATGCTTTTGACAATTTTGTTGTTTTTTAGAGTTTATGACAATTTTGCAAAACCAATAAGACTTGTGACAAGCACTATTTTTCCATTTATTCTCTCATTTGTAATTGTGTACTGCCTTATGCCTTTTATTGATATGATAAGTGAAAAGGATAGAATTAAGAACAGTAAACTTGATGAGCTTGAAAAAGTGGAAAAAATGAATATAAGCAATTCAGAACGAAGAAAAAGAATGGAATTATTTAATAAAATTTCTTATGAAAATAAGAAAAAAAAAATTCAGTTAAACCGTACATTTGCAATTTTACTTGTATTAACTATGTTTTTTATAATTTTTCTTTATATAGTTTTAACAATTGTTCCGATATTTACAAAGCAAGTATCAAGCCTTATTGACTTTTTACTAAAAAATCAAGAAAAGCTGCAAAATAATTTTTTTGGATTTCTTGAAAGTAATAACATCGATTTAAGAACGTCTATAATGAACTCTAAAGATATAATTGTAACAAATATAATAAAAGTGCTAGGTTCAAGTTTTTCATTAATGAGCAGCACATTCAGTTTATTATTTATGACACCTATTTTTACAATAATGTTAATTTTTAGCTATGATAACATTGAAAATGGAGTTAAGCGAATTTTACGAAATATGGGAAGAGAAGACTTAATAGTACTTATAAAGAATATGGATGAAACTATTGGGAAATATATTCTTGTGACAGCTTTGGACAGTATGATAGTAGGCGTAGTATCGTTTGTGATTTTTTATTTTTTGAAAATGGATTACAGTCTTCTTTTTTCAGTAATTATAGGATTTGGAAACGTTATTCCATTTATAGGACCTTTTATTGGTCTAATTCCAGCGATATTGTATGCTTTTACAAAATCATTTAAACTTGTGATTTTGATAATTGTTTTAATTACAATTGTCCAAACAATCGAAGCCAATATTGTGAAACCATGGCTTACAGGGAAATCAGTGGAAATGCATCCAATTACAACTCTTCTAGTAGTTCTTGTGGGAGGAGCTTTGTTCGGAATTGGAGGAGCTTTTGTCGCTATTCCTGTGTACATTATTATCAAACTTACGTGGTTATTCTGCTGGGAAAAATATGTAGTAAAGAATAAATAGCAAACGAAGAAAGGAAGGAAGTGAAAATATGACTAAAGGAAAAATGGAAATTCAGAAATGTATTTATTTTACGATTTCAAAAATGTTTAGAATGATTAATAAAATGGCGGAGGAATCATTTGAAAAGCTGGATATTTATCCAACGCACGGATTTCTTATGATTATATTAAAAGAAGAAGCAGAAGGATTGACTGTAAATCAAATATCAGAAACTTTGGCAATAGCTCCCTCAACAGTTACGAGATTTGTTGATAAGCTAATTTCTAAAGGGTATGTAGCAAGGGAAAAAGCTGGAAAAAACTCCTTTACAAAAATAACAGAGGAAGGCTTAAAAATTATGCCTGAGATTTATAAGGCATGGCATGGAATTTCAGAAAAAGTCGAAGAAGTTGTGGGAAATGAGGAATACTTGAGAAAAGCAGGAGAAGATTTAAGAGAGTTTGCAGATAAAATAGGAAAAGATAAGAAATATGATCAGGTTTGTGAAGATTTTGACTTTTGGATCATTTAAAAATTAAAAATAATTTTATATAAACAGAAAGTTAGGCGATTCTGATGTTAGTAAAACGAAAGAAAATTTCCCCTTATACCATAATCTTAGTATCATTTATAATAATTATATTAATAGGCGGCTTTTTGCTTTCTTCGCCAATTGCAATAGAAAATGGACAAAGGACAAATTTACTTGAAGGCATGTTTACAGCGACATCGGCTGTCTGTGTAACAGGACTTACAGTAAATGATGTAAGCAAGGTTTATAATTTATTTGGCAAAACAGTTATTATGGTATTAATTCAGCTTGGTGGAATTGGAATTATCACATTCTCAACAGTAGTTGTAACAATGATTTCAAAAAAAGTTGGATATTTTACTAAAAAATTGATACAGGAAGATATAAACACAAATACAACATTTGAAATACAAAAATTTGTAAAAAAAGTTTTGACTACGGTTTTTATAATAGAAATTATCGGGGCTGCAATATTATTTTTAAAATTTATAAAAATATTTGATTATAAGACAGCGGCTTATTATGCTATATTTCATTCTATTTCCGCATTTTGTAATGCCGGGTTTGCATTATTTTCAAATAATTTAAGTGATTTTAAAAACAGTATAATAATAAACACTGTAATTCCTGTCTTAATTTTTTTAGGTGGAATAGGTTTTGCAGCAATTCTTAATATTTATCAATATTTTCTAAAAAAAGATAAAAGGCTTACTACTACTACAAGAATAGCTATAAAAATGTCAATTTTTCTAATAATATTTGGGACAATTATAACATTTATCCTAGAATATTCAAACAATAAAACATTAGGAACATTGCCATTTTTTGAAAAGATAGGAGCCGCCTTTTTTCAAAGTGTAACAACAAGAACGGCTGGATTTAATACAATTTCCATAGCTGAACTGCGGGAACCTACAGTTTTTCTGTTTGTAGTATTAATGTTTATCGGAGCCTCACCTGGCTCAACAGGTGGTGGAATAAAAACTACTACAGCTGGATTGATACTTTTTGGAATAGTTACAACTATAAAAAATAAGGAACATCTGGAATACAACAAGAGAAGAATCAGCTGGAAAATATATAATAAAGCTATGGTTATTGTTTTTATATCAATTATGTATGTTGCTGTAGTATTATTTTTATTAATTTGGCTGGAGGATATAAGAGTTATAGAATTAGGATTTGAACTGGTATCTGCTTTTGGAACGGTGGGATTATCACGTGATTTAACGCCGCAATTATCGAGCATTTCTAAACTGTTAATTATGATTACGATGTTTGTTGGACGAGTCGGGCCACTAACAATAACATTGGCCTTGTCCAGAATGAAAAATCCAAAAGGAAGATATGTTTATCCAAAGGAAGACATTTTGATAGGATAAGGAAGAGGTGAAAAATGGCAGGATATTTAGTAATTGGGCTTGGAATATTTGGTAGAAGTGTAACTCAGACATTATATGAAAATGGTAAAATGGTACTGGCAATAGATCAAAGGGAGGATCGTGTACAAAAGGTAATTGATGATGAAATCGCAAGTGATGCAATTACATTGGATGTGACAGACGAAAATTCAATCAGGAAAGTAATAAATGATGACTTTGACACTGCTTTTGTCTGTATTGGAGACAATACCCAGTCCAGTGTATTTGTTACGGTAATTTTAAAGGAAATGGGAATAAAAACTATCATTTGTAAGGCAAAAAATGAATTACAGGGGAAAATTTTAAAAAAGATTGGTGCAACTTCCGTTGTTTATCCAGAAGAAACGATGGCCAAGGAAACAGCACTTGGGGTAATAAGGCCCAATATAACGGAACATTTTAAATTTTCAGAAAAATATAGAGTGTTTGAAATAAAAGCACCAAAGGATTTTGATGGAAAAAATCTTATAGAATTAAATTTGAGAAATAAATATGAAATGAATATTATCGGGATAAAAGATGAAAAAGAACTAAATATTATGCCACTTCCAAATACTATAATAAGAGAAAATAATGTACTATTAGTTATCGCAAATATAGAAAAAATGATGTTATTTGGGAAAAAATACGTTTTGTAGTAAAAAACTTAATTAAAGCCTTTCAAATGTAAAATAAATTGTTATAGGTATAAAAGTATGGTATAATTTAGCAAAAATCTAATGTATAAAAGGTTGAAAAAATGAAAAGAATGAGATATAAAATATTGTTTATTTTACTGTTTTATATTATACTTTTTGGCAAGTTAAATGCTGCTGGAGAAGTTATAGAGCTGGAAACAGAAAAATCTACAATTAATCTGGAAACAGAAGAAATAAATACCGAAGGTAATGTTACTGTAAAATATGGAGATTTTACAATAAATGCAGATAAATTAAAAAAGATTGCCAATAAAAACATTCTTTCAGGATCTGGAAATGTTGAATTTATTCAAGGTTCTCAAATTATAAAAGCTGATAACCTTATTTTTGATATGGATACAAAATTAGCAAAAATATTTAATTCAGAAAGTTATGATTCAAATGTGAAATTGCGTTATGGTGGAGAAGAAACGCTAGCTCAAGGAAATAAGCTGATTTTTATAAAAAATGGTTGGTTTACAACGAGCCCTTATGAAAATCCAAGCTACAAAATAAATGCAGATGAGCTGGAAATTTACCCAAATAGAAAAGCCATTGCAAGAAACATAGGTTTTTTTGCAGGAGGAAAAACTTGGTTTAAATTACCATATTATGTAACTTCACTAAAACCTGCTTCGCAACGGGCAACATTATTTCCGTATGTTGGGATGGATAGCGACAGAGGGCTTTTTGGAATTATGGGGTTTGATTATGATTTAGGACTTCTTGCACAGGGATTTGTAGATTTTGAGTTAAGTACAAAGCAAAAGTTAGCTTTAAAATTTTCAAATGATTATGCTTTCTGGGGGAATAATTCAGGAAATATATTTGTAAATAGAGTTGTTGTTCCTATCGGAAATCATAAAAAAGAATGGGATTTTAAATGGAATCACAAGGTTAAAAATACTCCTAAAAAAGCTAAGGAAGATAGACAATTTTATGACGCAGGTTATGGAATCTGGAATTTGAATTATCAAAATATTACAACAAATTTAATGTATGCTATTAATGGAAATGAGTTAAAAGATGATTATACAGATTTTGTTGATAAGTATAGTCATATTGGATTTTGGGATTTCAATATTAATCAGGAACTTGGACAAAATGGTGAGTTTAATGCGAAATATTACTGGACACAGAATAAACATGCTCTTAAAGCATTGACAGAGATAAATGACAAAATTGTAGAAGCAGATAATTTAGATCCACGTAAAACTGACGTTGATTTATATAAAAGCATAAAGTATACGAATGGAAATTCAAATGTTTCAATAACAATTGACAATGAGGATTTTCGTGACATTAATCCAGGATATATAGGAGATTTGAATTCCTATAGAAAAAAGAGAAGCTATGGAATTGATTTTAGAGGACCTAAATTAAAATTGGATTATTTAGACTCTGACAAGGATGAATATGGAGAGCTTCTTGGTATGCGTGATAGAGGTGAAGACAGTACAGTTCATTGGGTTCAGAATGTTGCGTATGACAAAAGAAAAGAATGGGGATTAACTTTTGGAAATTATTATCCATTTAGAGAGAGTGATTTTTTTGGATACCAGCCTAAAACAGGTTATCAAAATTTGACAAATACTCTTTATTTTGGTGCACAAGTAAAACAAGTTGATATAAGAAAAAAAGAATATGAGTATGATTATACACGTGATAATGAAAATTATAATTCGTTATTTTTAAATTCTGCAACAACTGACGAAAGTCGGATTTATAAAATATATCAGGATAATGAAATAATTCGCCGTCCTAAAAAAATTCTTTATGAAAAATATAGATCGCAAAGATTCAATACAGGTAATGATAGAATTGATATTCCACTAAAAAATTCATTTATTGGTTATAATTTGGCATTTGAGAATCGTGATTACAGCAGTTTACCAGTGCCTGAATTTAGAAATGGACGAAAAGTGGAAGATTTAGATTCACAAACTGGTTATAAAGTTGCAAGAGATGCAAGTGGAAAAAGTATAAAACAAAGTCCATCAATGAGAATTTTTACTCTTGATACAAGATTATTTACAACACTTTTTGATAATACATCGAAAAAAAATAATAAATATGATGTGAAAGTTACAAACGATGCAACAGTTACCTTCCAAAAAACTACAGCTGGAGGAGCAATGTATGATGGTTTTGACATTGTAGAAATTCCGACAAATGCATTGGGACTTAGAGATGATTTTAAATATCAAATTGGAAATGTAACATTTAATTATAACTTGACAATGAGGGATGACAGACATTTTAAAGATAATTGGCTAAAAAATAGATATATTAGAAATTATTTTAAGGCTGATATTGCAAATAAAAGGTTTGTAAGTCTTGATTTTTCAAATAATGAGCAGTATGAGTTTGAGAATTTTAAATCTGAAAGAGATTTTAACAGAGAAGTTCAATATGGTTATCTATCTGATGCTGGAGATAATTTTTTATACAGATTTAATGAAAAAAATAAACAACTATTTCCCTACAACACAAGTCTTGGTTGGAATCAAAAAGTTTATAAGGAATCTTTAAAGGAAAGAACTTTTGGAGTAAACTTTAATGAATGGGGATTTGAATACACTAATTCAGTAAATAAAGCAAACGATATTTATGGAAATACAGCAACTTTTGGTTTACCAGCATTAAAATTAAAAACGAATTATCATAGATTAGGATTTGTTTATGATACTTCAAAAATGAAAAATAAGAAATTTGAATCAGACCATTATTTTAAAATAAACTTTGGATTTGGTAAAAAGGTATATAGAGATTTAAATAATACTCCGATTATTACTTCGGATGATAGATATATTCGTGGGAATGATTACACAACAATAGGGTTTCTATATAAATATGAAAATAATGCCAAACCTAGATATGCAGCTGATTTAGATAAAAAAGAAAAAGAAAAAAATAGAGAAGCTGATATTGATACAACTGAGAATCAAATAAAAAATACAAGTATGGTAAGGAATTCAAATACTCAAGAATTTTCTATTAGTAATGCCAATAAAAATTCAATTGATAAAATTTTGGTAGATAGTAACGATAGATTATTTTTGAGCAGTGAGGAAGAAGAAGCATACAAGAGTTATGTAGAAGAAGAAAATTATCGTCAAAATAAATTTAGTCTAAATGATTTTAATTCAAAACTTCAAAATTTAAGAAGCCGGAAAAAATATTTCCAAATTGGGATGGATATGCAAATAGATGGTTCTGATGCAGCTAATCCAAGTGGAATGAAAGGATTTGACAAAATCAATGATTTAACATTTAAGGTTGAAGCAGGATATTTGGAAAAGATGTTTGTTAGATATGCTTTCATAATGGAACGACCTGATCGAATTTATAGAAATAATGCAACTCGTAATAGTACATTTGATTTTAGAAAACATGAATTTGAAGGAAAATACATGTTTTCAAATGATCCTGATAAGCCTTGGTGGGTTGGAGGAAAAATTCAATATGTACAAAATGGAGCACCAAAATCTTCTGATCCAGAGATTTATGAAAGTTCATGGTATGCAACAAAAGTTAATAAATTAACTTTAGGAATGGTAACTTTAAGTCATAGATTTGAAAATATTGAATGGGAAATTGGAGCAGGAATGAAATGGGATAAACCAAGCAATAAAAAGTTAGGATACTATCCAGTAGTTTCATTAAAATTTGGAGTAACACCATTCCCAGAAAAAAATGCACAGTTTAAATATTCTGGAAAAGGATTTGAATTTGGAGCCGGATTATAAAATATACAATACTGAAATAAGCATTAGAAATATTAGGAAACCGATATTTTCTAATGTTTTTTCGTATTTAAATATTCTAAAATCAAATTATTATAGGAGATAAAAAATGAAAAAATATACTCTTGAAATATGTGTAGATAGTGTGAAATCAGCAATAAATGCTGAACGAGGTAAAGCTACAAGGTTAGAATTATGCAGTAATTTAATAATTGGAGGAACTACACCTACAAAAAGTTTATTTGAAGAAGTAAAAAAGAATGTGAATATTCCAATAAACGTATTAATACGTCCTCGGTTTGGAGATTTTTTGTATTCAGATTATGAAGTGAATATTATAAAAAATGAAATAAAAATGTTTAAAAAACTGGGAGTTGATGGAATAGTTGTAGGAATTTTGACTAAAAATGGAGAAATTGATTTGGATAATATGAAAAAATTTATAGAGGTAGCTCAAGATATTCCAATTACATTCCATAGAGCTTTTGATGTGTGTAGAGAACCATTAAAGGCATTTTATCAGTTACAAGAATTGGGAGTTCAGAATATATTAACATCTGGACAATCACAAGATTGCCTAAGAGGAAAAAAGTTATTGAAAGAATTAGTAAAAATTTCAACTAAAAATAGTAAAAATAAAACTGAAATACTTGTTGGAGCCGGATTAAATATTGAAAATATTGACGAAATAGTAAATTTTACAGGTGCGACTAATTTCCATTTTTCTGGAAAAAGAATAAAGCAAAGCAGTATGGAGTATAGAAAAGAAAATGTAAATATGGGATTAAAGGAATTTAGTGAATTTGAAATTTTAGAAACAGACGAAAATCTTGTAAAAGAAGTAGCTGATTATTTAAGTAAATTATAGTAAACAAAAAAAGCCAGATCTATTAAATTTGGCTTTTTTGCTTATCTTATTAATGAACAAATTGAACTTCAATACGTCTATTGGCTGCTCTTCCTTCTTCTGTATCATTTGAAGCAATCGGATTGTTGTCACCATTTCCTTTTGTTTCAATAATCTTTTCAGGAGATAGTCCTAATTCGATTAATTTTTCTTCAAGACTTTCAGCTCTTCGTAGGGATAATTCTTTATTATATTCTTTAGTACCTTTAGAATCAGTGTATCCAGTAATTGAAATTTTTTCATTCTTAGCTTCTATATAGTTTTTTAATTTTTCTAATATTGGAGTATATTCTTCTTTAATTGTAGCACTGTTAAAATCAAATTTTAATTGATTTGTGTCTAGCACTATAACGTTATTATTATTAGCATCCTTTTCTTCTTTTGCTATCTCTAATTGTTCTATTTCTGTTCCATCAACTTCAACAGCAGTAGTTCTCATCGCATTATCACGTAAATTTGATGTTGTAAGTTTTTTAGCTGTAGTCGGAGCAGAAACTAATAATACAGATAGCATTGCTGTAATTTTTGATTTTTTCTCCATATTTTAACCTCTTTTCCTTTTTTATTTATATTTTTTATTATATTTAAATTATACTTTCCTTTATTGCATTTAATTGTAACATATTTTTTTTAATTTTCATAGTGTTTTTTTAAAATTTTATAAATAATTTTTGAAAATATAGAAGTTTTTTATCATGGTAGATAATTTATTAAAAATTCAATCAAAATAATAAAATACTCTAAAGTAATATTTAGAGCATTTTAAATAAGAAAATTTATATAATTTAGACTATTTATTTTCGATAATTACTGTTTTTGGATCAACTTTATTTCCGTAAACAGGCTCAAGAGTTGCTTTATACGCTTTTTCAAAGAACCCTTCCTTAGTAAGAGTATCTATTTCGGTATTTAGCCAGTCTAATAATTCCTTGTTCCCTTTTCTTACAGCTGGAGCAATGTAGTCCTGTTCCCCTAACTGTTTAATATCCACAACAAATCCTGGATTTTCTGTTGCCCATGCAAATACTAGAGTATTATCGTGTGCAAGCGCAGCTCCCCTTTTATCTAATAATGCGTTAAATGTCTCTGTGTTTTGGTCATATTTCAATAATTCTATATCTGGATGATTTTTTGTAAAGTAAATTTCTGCTGTTGTTCCTTTGTTAACTATTAATTTTTTACCTTTCAGCTCTTTCACATCTTTTATTGGAGCACCTTCTGGCGAAACAATCCCTAATGATACCTTCATATAAGGTTTTGCAAAATCAACTTTTTGTTTTCTTTCGTCTGTTACTGTAAAGTTTGCTAGAATAATGTCAACTTTATTTGATAATAAATATTCCACTCTATTTGCAGCTTCCAATGTGATAAATTCTATTTTATTTTCGTCACCTAATAAATCTTTTGCAAGTCTTTTTGCCAAATAAATATCATAACCTTGATTTTTCCCATTTTCATCAACAAATCCAAATGGCGGCTTATCTCCAAATACTCCTATTCTTATTTTTCCTGCTTTTTTTATTGCCTCAATTGATCCTGGTTCAGCACTTCCCTTTCCACCTTTTCCACAGCTTATTGCAAATACCCCTAAAACTAAGATTGCAATAATTTTTACAAACCTTTCAAAATTCTTTTTCATAATTACCTCCAAGTTTATTTAATATTTTTGTTGTTTCTTATCCTAATTTTTCCAATTCATCTTTTAAATATTTTGCTAGTTCCAACATAGCATATTTCCCAGCTATTTTTTCAGCATCGGCATTGTAGTTGGTATTTGTATTTATGTCATAAACAAAAACTTCGTTGTTTTCATTTATGATAAACTCTATTGCCGCCACATCTATGTGGTTTTCTTTCAAAAATTTCTCATATTTTTCAATTTGATTTTCTGGCAATCTTTCGATAATTCTAAATTTTGTTTTTTCTGCTGCTTCTTCTCCTACAGGGCAGAATTTATCATTTATCTGGCACGAATCTGCTGGACATAGTTCAAATCCATCGCTTGAATCAACTTTTACGGCATAAAGATATTTTCCACCTATAAATTCAGCTCTTATGATATGTCCATCTACAGGCTTCACATATTCCTGAATCAAGCTTATTCCATCGACAGAATCTTCAAAATCATTTCCATTTACATAATTGTCAAGTTCTTCATAACTTCTTATAAGCCTTACTCCAAGTCCTTTTCCAGCTCTGTTGTGCTTTATGATAAAAGGATATGTGTCAAGTTCTTTTGCAGCATTTAAGATTTGCCCTTTTCCCACAACTCCTAATGTTTTTGGAGTATTTATCCCTGCCTTTTGCAGTAAGATGTATTGTTTCAGCTTGCTCACTTCAAGATTTATTGCAGATGTCCCATTAATTACACGGACTGCTTCTGTTCCTTTGTTTTCGAGCCATGTTAAGACTTGCTCCGTTAATTCTGGTGCATATCTGTGCCCTCTTGTGTGTGAAGAAGCGCTCATTCTATTATAATACACGCCTTTTTCAGGCTCTTTTCCTATATTTAATATTCCTTCTGACAAATTCAGTTCTTCATAAAGAACTGACAATTCATCCAGCCTTGCAGTTAGATGTCTTGTCCAATCCATATTTTCATGAATTATATATACTTTTGACATATTTTCATCCTTTCTATTTTTATTTTTAAAGTTTATTCAGCTACAGCTGCATTTTCTCGAAGTCCAGCATACACTTCCTCTGTTTCCGCAACTTCATATTCTCCAGTTTTTTCAATAATCGCAGGAACAAGCGTGTTTCCAACTACATTTACCGCTGTACGTCCAGCATTTGCCAAAAAGTCAACTGATACAATCAAGGCAATGCCTTCTGCAGGTAAATTAAGTTGTGTTGCAGTCGCAAGCAGTACAACCAATGCTCCAGATGGAACTGCTGCAATTCCTTTTGTAATTATTGTCAAAAACAATATTAACGGTATTAATTGACCCCATGTAAGCGGAGTTGAGTACAAGTTTGTTATAAATGTTACTGATAAACTTATATAAATGCAGGCTCCAATGAGATTAAATGAATATCCAAGCGGTGTAGCAAAAGCTGAAACTGATTCAGATATTCCATTTTCTTCACTACGTTCAAGAAGCGTAGGTAAAACTACCGCAGAACCTCCTGTTGTAAAGGCTATTAGCACCAAATCCTTAATATTTGATAATAATTTTAAATAAGGAACTTTGAATATGTATGCAATAATCGGAAATACGATTAATAAAGCCGCCAAATATCCAACATAAAGAAGCAGTACAAACTGTCCTAGCAAGTATAAATCTCCAAGTCCAGTTTTTGCGACATTGCTTGCAATCAGCCCAAACACTCCCACAGGTGCAAATGCAATGGCATAATCTACAATCTTATACATAGCCTTTATCCACGATTCAAAGAATGTTATAACAGGCTTATTGTCATCTCCAACAGCAATTAAGGCAATTCCCAAAAATACTGCAAAAAATATAACTGGTAAAAGATTTCCATCTGCAAATGCTGTAAATACATTTTTAGGTACAATTGATGTTAAGAAATCGCTCAAATTAATGTTAGAAGCAACATCTTTAATAGCTTCTGTGGAAATGCTTCCAGCTTTTATATTTGAACCAATTCCTGTTACTTTCCCTAAAATAAGGCTAAGCGTGATTACTAACGTTGTAATTGAGAAAAAGTGTAAAAATGTCTTAAATGCAAGATTTCCAAACTTTTTAGTATTTTTCATTGTAACTATTGATAAAACAACCAGCGGGAATAGAAGCGGCACAATAACCATCTGAACTAAACTTGTAAACAGCACTCCCAGTATTTTTAACTCTTTAGCAAACGACGGAAATAACTGCCCAACCAAAATACCTAATAACGCACCAATCAATATCTGTGCCAATAAATTCAATTTTCTAAATCCTAATAATTTTTTCATACTTTCATTCTCCCTTCAACAATTAGCATTCACTAAATTGTTTTATTAAATTTTTTATTTATATCAACAAAGCTGATTCCACCTTATCTTTCTTTTCAAAATTAAATATATTTAAGAATTTCTTAGCCCTTTCAGTTTTTGGATTTCTAAAAAATTCCAGCGGATAATTTGTTTCAACGATTTCTCCAGAATCCATAAATACTATCCTATCCGCAACTGCTTTAGCAAATTCCATTTCATGAGTAACGATTATCATTGTCATTCCTTCCTTTGCCAATTCCAGTATTACATCCAGCACTTCTCTTACCATTTCAGGATCAAGTGCCGCTGTAACTTCATCAAACAGCATTATTTCTGGATTCATACATAGTGATCTTATAATTGCTATTCTTTGTTTTTGTCCTCCTGACAGTTCTCTTGGATATGAGTTCTTTTTATCCAGAAGCCCTACTCTTTCCATCAATTTTTCTGCTTGTTCTGTAACTTCCTTTTTATCCCTTTTCTGTACTTTAAGCGGTCCTAGCAGAAGATTTTGCATAACTGTCATATGGTCAAATAATTCGTAACTTTGAAACACCATTCCTATTCTCTGGCGTATTAAATGCCATTTTGTCTTGTCTTTATTAATAACATTTCCTTGTAATTTTATTTCTCCAGACTGAATTTCTTCAAGTCCGTTTACACACCTTAAAAGTGTACTTTTTCCACATCCAGAAGGCCCCAGTATTACTACAACCTCACTTTTATTTACTGAAAGCGAAACTCCTTTTAGTGCGGGTACGCCTTTTTTATATTCTTTTTTTATATCAGAAAGTTCCAATAAAACTTCCGAATCTGCCATTTTGCTTACCTCCGTTTCCTTTATTTTTTAAACAGTCCATTTTTTCTCCATTTTTTTTGATAATAATGTAATTGGATAACAAATTATGAAATATAGAAAAAATATGAACAGATACACCCAAAATGGTGCCATCGGATTTTTCCTGCTTGAAAACTCTATAATTTGCCGTCCTATTTTTAGAACTTCTGCAACTTCTATAAAAATCGCAAGTGAAGTTGTCTTAATCATTCTTGTTATAAGGTTTACCGCTACAGGTGCAATTCTTCTTACTGCCTGCGGAAGCAGCACATATCTATAAACCTGAATTGTATCAAGCCCCAAAGCCTTTGCACTTTCTCCTTGAATTTTTGGAAGAGAAATAATTGCTCCTCTCACAATATCCATCATTTCAGCCGTTCCCCATATCACAAACACTATTATTGTTGTAGTTTCTGAATCAATATGCAAATCAAAGCCTTTTGCAACTCCAAAATAAATTATGAACAACCACACAAGCAAGGGAATGATTCTCATACTTTCCAGATAAAACTTCAATACTCCATAAATAATCTTATTTTTTGAAGTCATAACTATGCCCAGGCTTAATCCAAATAATATTGAAAATACTATGGAAACAAGGGCAATTTGTCCTGTTACAATAAGTCCACCCATAAGCCTTTGCAAATTGACTCCTTTAAAAATAACATCAATTCCCGACAGCTGCATATCTTATTCTCCTTTCAATTACTGTTAAAATAAACGAAACTGGTAAAATAATAATCAAATATGCCACAACAAGCATAAACAGACTTTCATTCGTTTTATAATAAAGCCCTATCAAGTCCCGTGTCAAGTACATCAGTTCCATTAAAGCCAAAATCCCTATTACTGAAGTTTCTTTCAAAAGAAATATTATATTTGCCGCTATCGCTGGAAACGAAACCGTAAATGCCTGTGGCAATATCACATTAGTTATAAGCTGTGATTCTGTAAGTCCAATGCTTAACCCGGATTCCCGCTGCCCTTTCGTAACCGACTCCAATCCGCTCCGAAATGCCTCACACATGTAACTTCCGCCAAGGAAAGATAATCCAATCACAGCACAAATATGCGAATTAAACGTAATTCCAATTTTTGGAAGCCCAAAATACAGAAAGAACAGCTGTATTACAAGTGGCGTATTTCTCGAAAGCTCAATATAAATTCCCACAATCTGCCTAGCAGCTGGAACTCTATAATAAAGAACCAATGCACAAACTATTCCAATCAATATTGAAAATATAATCCCAAAAATTCCTATAAACAAAGTCAATTTCATTGCTTCTAAATATTTAGGAATATTTTCTATTATAAAATTAAAGTCCATTTTTGTCTTTCCTTTCTAAGAATGTTGTTGTATATTTTACTTTTTTATCTCTTATATTTGTATATGAAAATATTATACTACAAAAAATTTTATTTGTAAAGATTTATTTTTGTATATACACATATTATTAATTTAACAAAGTAAGAAACCTTTCCTAAGTCTAAAATATTTAAGTCGTTTAATTTTTTATTTGATTGCTACCATAATTTTCAAAATACGTTTCAAAGTTCATAAGGATATTTTTGAATAGAAAATTTTAAACAAGCTATTTTTTAGTGAAAAATTAAAATTCAAGAAGTCAGAGTATAGGGAGATAGCGTTTAATTTAACTGCTTAAAATGAACTTGAATATATAAAATAAGAAAAAATATCTTTTAATCTGAATAACTGAAATAAAAATTAATATAAACATTATTTAATAGAGATAGTAAAAAAAATAACAAAACTTTCCTCCAAAGGTTGAAATATTGAAAAATATGTTTTAAAATATAGTAAATAAAATTTTAAGGAGGCAGAAAAATGAAAAGTTTAAAAGAGGATTTTTCTTTAATGTCAAGTTTGCTGATACCAGTAGCGGTGGCTATTAATTTTACAGGTTCATTAATTGTAAGTTCTCTAAAATTACCATTATTTTTAGATGCTATTGGGACAGTATTTATAAGTCTTGTTGCAGGACCATGGGTAGGATCAGTGACTGCAATAATTACAAGTATTGCAACAGGTGGATTTAATCCAGTAAATTTAGCATTTTTACCAGTTGGGATACTTATTGCTATTGTTGTTGGAAATCTGACAAAGTTAAAGATAAAAAACATCGTTATAAAAATTGTGCTGTTAATATTGTCACTAACTATAACGACTGTTATTGCAAATACAGTAATTACAATTTTAGTTTACAAAGGAATTACACCAGATGGAACTGGGTTTGTTGCATCATCTTTAATAAAATTAGGATTTGGAGAAGTTTTTTCTGTAATAATGGCGACTTTTGTGTCAGAAATCATAGACAAATCATTGACAATAATTATTGCTGTTATAATTGTAAAAAGTATGTCAGATAGATACTTGATAAAATTCAAATATGGAGAAAATTATATAAAATAAAAAATTTTATTTTAAAATAGAGAATTTTATCTCTTTAAAAAATTAATGAGAAAAATGGAGAAAATATGAATAATTTTTTAAAAAATTTATATCCTTTGACAAAGTTTTATTTAGTGTTGACACTCATTATATCAGGATTTATCATTCCTTATAATATTTATGGATATTTACTTTTTATAATTTGTGGAATATTTGCCTTTTTATATGGGAAATTAGGGAGTTATGTTAAAAGAGCCTTCTTAAGCTTATTTTTATTAACTTTAGTAATATTTTTAGCTCAGAGTTTATTATTTGTTTCAGAAGAAATATTTGCAAAAATATGGATTTTTATAATTTACAAAAAAGGTTTATTTAAAGCAATTGCTGTCACATCAAAATTATGGGCTATTGTAACACCGATTACACTGCTAATTTTAATTACACCAGTAAAAGATTTTATAACTGCATTAGAAAAAAAAGGAATTAATCCTAAAATGGCATTCATTTTACTTTTAACTTTACAAATGATACCAGAAATGGGAAAACAGGCTGGTGTAATTTTGGATTCACAGCGTTCAAGAGGAGTGGAAACGGAAGGAAATATTTTTGTAAGAGCAAAGGCGTTATTACCAGTATTTGTTCCATTGGTATTATCATCCATTTTGAATACTGAAGAACGTGCCATTACACTTGAAGCACGTGGGTTTTCCATTGGAGAAAAGCGGACAATATTACATGATATAGAAGAAACAAAAAATGATAAAATTATGAAAATTATGCTGGCTATTTTTATAGTGCTGTGTATTGTGTGGAGGGTTTTATGGGTTATTTCAAAATAGAAAATGTGAACTACAAATATCCGCTTGAAGAAAAACAAGCCCTGAAAAATATTAATATCGAGATAAAAAAAGGCGAATTTTGGGCTGTAATCGGAAAAAATGGGAGCGGAAAAACGACATTTTGTAATATGTTAAGACGATTTGCGCCTGATTTTTATAAAGGGGAACTGACAGGGAAAATAATGCTGGAAGATAAAGAACTGAAAGATTATTCTCAAAAGGAACTTGTGCAGAAAATAGGGTTTGTATTTCAGAATCCATTTACACAGATTAGCGGGGTTAAAGATACTGTTTTTGAAGAAATTGCTTATGGACTTGAAAATTTAGGTTTAGACAAAGAAGAAATAATTTCTAGAGTTGAAAAAATATTGAAATTGCTTGAAATTGAAAAGCTGCGTGACAGAAATCCGTACGATTTATCTGGCGGACAAAAGCAAAGAGTGGCACTTGCCTCAATTATCGCAATGAATCCTGATATTCTAGTTATTGACGAGCCAACTTCACAGCTTGATCCAAAAGGGACGGAAGATATTTTCAAAATTATAAATTTAATGGCAAATGAAGGAAAAACAATAATTTTGGTTGAGCATAAACTTGAACTTATTGCAGAATATGCTCAAAATATACTTGTCCTTGATGAAGGGGAAATAATTTTGAGTGGAAAAGCGGAAGAAGTTTTAAATAATAAAATTTTGCTGGAAAAGGAAATTGGTATGACACAATATTCTATACTTGCCTATGAACTTGAAAAAGCGAGAAAAGTCGAGTTTGAAGAAATTCCTATAACCAAGGAAAAGACAGTGGAATTATTGAAAAAATAAAGTAATAAAAAATAAAAATTGTTAAGCAAATCTTGAAAATATTTATTAAAAAGGAAAAATTATGAAACCAAAAGATTTGAAAAATAGAATCGTACTTGTAAAAGGCGATATTACTGAATATCCTGCTGATGTGATTGTCAATGCCGCAAATTCTTCCTTGCTTGGAGGCAGCGGCGTTGATGGTGCAATTCATAGAAAAGGTGGAAAAGAAATAACAGAAGATTGTATGAAAATACGTGATTCTCAAGGGAAATGCAACGTTGGGGAAGCTGTTATTACAAGAGCAGGAAATATGCCATTTAAAAATGTAATTCATACAGTTGGGCCTGTCTGGCAGTCAGAAAAAAATAATGAAGCAAAATTGTTTGCAGAAAAATTGTTAAAAAATGCCTATATTTCAAGTTTAGAATTGGCTGAAAAAAATAAACTGAAAAATATTTCCTTTCCAAATATCTCGACAGGAGTGTACAGATTTCCAAAAGATTTAGCTGCAAAAACGGCTATTAATGCTGTGATAGAATATTTGGAGAAAAGCGATTTTATAGAAAAAGTAAATTTTGTATGTTTTGAAAATGAAAATTTTGAGATTTATAGAAAGTTATTGGAAGAGAAAGGGATTTTATGAAAGAAGGAAAACTGAAAAAAATTATAAAAATAGACTGGACTATATTTTATTCCAAACCAAGAATACAAATTTTAGGAATTTTGATATTTTTGGATATAATATTGCTTTTCTCAGTAACAAAAGAAATGGAAAAAGGCTTTAACGTATCTTCTGTTTCAACTTCAATAGTTTTATTTATACTATTTATCTTATTAAATGGATTGTTTATTTTTTATTATAAAAATAAATTTCCTAATATAGAATTTTATGATGATTATTTTATTTTCAAAAAAGAGAAAGTGTATTATGAAAATTTAAAATATTTTTTCTTTAAAGATAATAGATTATTTCAAATGAAGAAGTTTTCTAAAATTTTGTATAGACCTGATGGCGGTAATTGGAAAAAGATAGACGGAAGCGGATATGATTATGACTTATTTTCAGTATTTCAAAAATGTTTTTTAGAAAAAAATTTTTCAAAAGCAGTAAAAAATATTGAAAGTGGCGGAGTTGAGATTTTTCCATTTCAAAATCAAGGTTTTGTGAAAAACAAATTTTTATTTTCAAGCCAAGAAGGATTGCAGGAATTGACTCAGATTTTTGAAAGTTCACCTAAAATACAAGTATCGAATAAGTCTGTAACATTTGATAATGAGATTTATGATTGGGAAAATTATAATATTGAATTTGAAATCGGCACAATTACAGTAAGTGATTTGAAAAAGAATACGATTCTTGAAATTGAAACTAAAAATACAGTAATTTGTCAGGAAATTTTATTAAAAAACTTGATAGAAAATTTTGATAAAAAATATCCTAAATTTTATTAGAAAATAAGAAAATTTGGAAAGTGAGAAAGGGAAATTTTGATGAAAAGATGTTTGTCAGGCTTATTAGGAATTATTTTGTTATTTTTTGTGATGACAATTGTTTATTGTCTATACTGTCTTTTTAAAATATTTGTTAATAAATATATACCTTTTTTTGAAGCACTGATTTTTCTAGGGATATGTAGTGGCTGGACATACGGATTAAATAGATATGATAAAAAAAATTTTGAAAATGAAAAGGATAAGAATAGAAGCAGATTTGCACCAAAAGAAAAGACAGAGCCGTCAAATAAAGAATTGCTGTCAGCCCTTTTTCTCGCATATATTCCAGCAATTATAACAATTTATCTTGGAAATGTGACTGAACTGGCATATTTCATAAGTTCCACTGAGAAAACAAAATTTACAGCAGAGTTTTTTTATTCGGTAAATGAAGTTTTTAATCAACGATTTTTTTATAAAAATTTATTAATAGTATCAGTAACTTTTATAATATTTGGGGCTTTTTTTAGTTTTAGAACAGTCACAGAATACATGAAGAGGAAAAAAGAGGAGCTGGAACAATAAAATAATTGTTGTTGAATAAAATTTTTAAAGGAGATTAACTATGAGTTTTATTACTGTCAAAAATTTGAGTTTTAAATATCCGAGCGGAACTGAAAATGTGCTTAATGATGTTTCTCTTGAAGTTAAAAAAGGAGAGAAAGTTGCGATTATCGGGCAAAATGGTGCTGGGAAAACAACGATGGTAAAAATGCTGAATGGGTTGTTAAAGCCAGTAGGCGGAGATGTTGTTGTAGATGACTGGAATACAAAGAAATATACCGTTGCCAAAATGAGCCAGAAAGTCGGATATGTCTTTCAAAATCCAATGGATCAGATATTTCATAACAATGTTTACGATGAAATAGCCTTTGGAGCAAAAAAATTAAAATATTCTCCTGATGAAACAAAAACAATGGTGGAAAACGCCATAAAATTAACGGAACTTGAAAAATATCAAAAGGAAAATCCGTACAATTTACCGTATTCCTTGAGAAAATTTGTTACAATTGCAGCAGTAATTGCGATGGGTTCAGACGTTATTGTAATGGATGAGCCGACAGCAGGGCAGGATTTCAGAGGAATGAGAGTTTTACATAACCTGATTGATGAACTTCAAAAGCAAGGGAAGACAATTATTACAATAACTCATGATATGGAATTTGTAGTAAAAAATTTTGACAGGGTAATTGTAATGACAAATGGAAAAGTTATCGCTGATGGAGATAAACGTGATATTTTCTGGCAATTTGATACATTGGAGAAAAGCATGGTGAAACAGCCATATATTAGTGATCTGTCTAAGGAAATAGAAATGAATGGAAAGGTTTTGTCTGTGGAGGAATTTGTGGACAATTATAGAAAGTAAATTTTGGTGAATAAATTATTTTTTGAACTAAAATAGAGGATTTTTTCCACCTATTTATTAATATTTTCTTGTAATTAGCATATAGTATTTTATTTTAATAATCGGTTAGGTTTTTTTAATTTTTTTAAGAAAGTTTAAAATGTAAAATATATGAAAAAAACTATATTAATTATGAAAAATATATGCTAAAATATAAAATATAGAAAAACAAAATAAGGAGGTATATTTGATGAATTATAAAAATTTAGTAAATGGAGAGTGGAAAGATTCTAAAAATACAATAACTATTTATTCGCCTATCAATGGTGAAGAGCTTGGAACTGTGCCGGCTATGTCAAGAGAAGAAGTTGATTTTGCTATGGAATCTGCTAGAAAGGCTTTGCCTGCTTGGAGAGCATTGTCGGCTGTGGAAAGAGCAGCTTATTTGAATAAGGCTGCGGATATTCTTGAAAGAGATAAAGATAAAATTGGGGAAAATTTGGCAAAAGAAGTTGCAAAAGGAATTAAGGCTGCTATTTCAGAAGTAGTAAGAACAGCGGATTTGATTAGATATGCTGCAGAAGAAGGACTTAGAATCACAGGTGAATTTGTAAACGGCGGTGGATTTGAAGCTGGAAGCAAGAGAAAATATGGGGCAGTAAAAAGAGAGCCAGTTGGTGTTGTACTTGCAATCGCACCATTTAATTATCCAGTAAATTTATCAGCATCTAAAATTGCACCAGCATTAATAGGAGGAAATGTAGTAATTTTCAAGCCGCCTACACAAGGTTCGATTAGCGGATTGCTGTTAACTCAAGTATTTGCAGAAGCTGGAATTCCAGCAGGAGTATTTAACTCTGTAACTGGAAAAGGTTCTGAAATAGGAGATTATTTGATAGAACATAAAGAAGTGAACTTTATAAACTTTACAGGAAGTACGCCAATTGGGGAAAAAATTGGAAAACTTGCTGGAATGCGTCCAATTATGCTTGAATTAGGTGGAAAAGATGCTGGAATCGTATTGGAAGACGCTGATTTGGAAAAAGCTGCAAAAGATATAGTGGCAGGGGCATTCAGCTATTCTGGACAAAGATGTACTGCAATTAAAAGAGTGCTTGTAATGGATTCTGTTGCAGATAAATTGGCTAGCTTGATAAAAGCAGAAGTTGAAAAATTAACTGTGGGAGACCCTTTTGACAATGCTGATATTACAACAGTAATCGACACTCCATCAGCAGACTTTATCGAAGGATTAATAAAAGATGCACAGGAAAAAGGTGCAAAAGCATTGACAACAGTAAAAAGAGAAAAAAACTTAATATGGCCAGTAGTTTTTGACAATGTAACAACTGATATGAGAATTGCCTGGGAAGAGCCATTTGGACCAGTATTGCCAATTATCAGAATAAATTCTGTAGATGAAGCAATAGAAATTGCAAATAAATCAGAATACGGACTGCAATCAGCAGTATTTACAAAAAATTTCCCATTGGCATTTGAAATTGCTGAAAAACTAGAAGTAGGAACAGTACATATAAATAACAAGACTCAAAGAGGGCCTGACAGTTTCCCATTCTTAGGAATCAAAGGTTCGGGAGCAGGAATTCAAGGAATAAAATACAGCATAGAAAGCATGACAAGAGTTAAATCTATTGTATTTGACATGTAAATTTGTAAGAGATGTTTTCTTTAAGGAAACATCTTTTTTTTGGCTTTTTATTTTAAAATTTTAAATAACAGACTATTTTTCAGGAGGTTTTCCTATGAAAAAGTTAAAAATATTTATAATATTGGTTTTATCTACATTAACATCTGTAAGTTGTTCCTATTTTAAAATTCCCAAAAAAACAGGGAAAAAAACAGGAAATATATGTACTTATACAGCCAAAGGAGAGTTTATAGGTTGTGAACCTATGCGATAGTAAATTTTATTAGTAAAATAAAAAATATATAGGAGGAAATGTTATGAAAAAAGCATTATTATTTTTGTTTGCTGCATCTGTAGTATTTGCAGCAGGACCAAAGGTTCCTTATACTCATGAGGGATTTTATTCAACAGATAAAGTTCAAAAGGCTGTGCATTTTGTGTCTGTTGATGATATTAAAAAAAGTTTGGAGGGTAAAGGTCCGATTAATGTAAGTTTTGACATTGATGATACATTACTTCATTCAAGCGGGTACTTTATCTATGGGCAACATTATTTTCAAATTCCAGGAGATAAAAGAGGAGCTGTAAGCTATTTGTACAATCAAAAATTCTGGGATTATGTATCTGAAAATGGTGATGAACATTCAATTCCAAAACAATCTGCAAAAGATTTAATCAAAATGCATTTGGAAAGAGGAGATAACGTATTTTTCATTACAGGAAGAACTGGGCACTCAAAAGGTAAAAACTACACTTCAACAAAATTATCAAAAACATTGCAAAGATACTTTGAACTACCAAAAGAAGTTTACGTAGAATATACAGCTGACACACCAACAGGTGGTTACAAATACGACAAATCATTCTACATCAAAAAACACAATGTTTCAATCCACTACGGTGACAGTGACGATGATATTCTAGCCGCAAGAGAGTTAGGAATCAGAGGAATAAGAGTTCAAAGAGCTTATAACTCTACAAATCCACAAAAAATGAACGGTGGATATGGAGAAGAAGTTCTAATAAATTCTGCATGGTAAAATAAAAAAGTTTATAACAAACATTTTCAGAAGTATAAAAAGATACTTCTGATTTTTATTTTGGAAAAAATATACAAACGTATGGCTATAATATACACCAAATATATGAATACTGTATCTTTCCTGCTGTTTTTATTTGAATACAAATTTGATAAATTAATATTTTGTGTTATAATTAATTTAAAATTATAAGGAGGAATTATGGAAAATAAAAGTTATTTTGACGGTGGGCTGCTTAGTTACATTGGGTGGATTATTTTAGGCTCTTTTATAACAACATGTACATTTGGGATTTGTTTTCCTTGGGCATTGTGTATGATTTATGCTTGGAAAATAAATCATACTGTTGTTGAAGGTAGAAGATTAAAATTTAATGGTAGTGCAGCAGGTTTGTTTGGTAATTGGATAAAATGGTTATTGCTAATAATAGTAACATTAGGAATATACGGATTTTGGGTTCATATTAAATTAGAACAGTGGAAAGTAAAAAATACAACTTTTTTAAATTAATTTATTAACTTAAGGCGGATTATTTTAGTCTTTTTTCTTGATTTTACTCGAAATTTATTACAAAATATAAACTATATTAAGGACAAAAAGTTTTAATGCTTTACTAGAGTATGTAATTCAAAATTTATTAAACATTCGCTATTTAAAGGCGGAATAGTATTAAAAAAAATAATTATAAAAAAACAAGAGGTATAGTTATGGATTGCCTCTTGTTTTATTTTATTAAAAGTTAAAAAATTATCTTCTTCTAGCTGATCTTCTTCTTCCAGCAGCTATTCTCACTTGTCTTTGACGACGAGAAGGTTCTTTTTTTACGTATACAGTTTTGTTAGTTCTTCTTTTTGGTACTCTTATAAAGATGTATCTTCTTCTTATTACTCTTCTTCTTGGTTCTCTTTTTACATACACAACTTTATTGTTTCTCCTAGTTACTGCAAATGAAGTAACTGAAATACCAAGTATTCCCAGGATTAAAATTAGTTTTTTCATAAAATTTTTGATATTCATTATATCATCTCCTTCTTTTTGATTTGATAAAGTTTATTTCAATGATAATTTTTCCCAAAAATTATATTATAGATTATAACATTATTTTATTTTAAAATGTTGTAAAATTTATTTGAAATCCATGTTTTTATAAAAATTTATTTTTTTAGTGATTTTTTTAGGAAATCAAGTTATAATTATACTGAGAAATACAAATTTTTTTCAAGGAGGAAAAGTTATGAAAAAATTAATGTTATTGGGACTGGCAGTCTCATTATTTTCTACAGCAGGTTTGGAGGCAAAAACAATTCAAGGGGCAAAAAAACAAAGTCCATCAACTTCATTTGAGCTGAATGTAGCTCACATTAACGATCACCATTCACATCTGGAAGAGGAAAAAATGCCTCTTAAACTCAATGGAAAAACTGTTACGGTACATATTGGAGGATTGCCAAGAGTGGCACAGGCAATCAAAAATTTTAGACAAGGCAATAAGAATACTCTTGTACTCCACGCAGGAGACGCGCTGACAGGGACGCTTTATTACACATTATTTGAAGGAAAAGCTGATGCCGAGCTTATGAATGCAATAAATTTTGATGTTTTTACATTGGGAAATCATGAATTTGACGATGGAAACAAACTTTTAAGATCATTTTTAGATGTCTTGAAAATACCAGTAGTTTCTGCAAATGTTGTGCCTGATAAAGGAAGCATTCTGGAAGGAAAATGGAAACCATATATGATAAAAAATGTTGGTGGGCAAAATATCGGAATTATTGGACTGGATGTCGTGAAAAAAACTAAGGAATCTTCTAGTCCGGGAGATGACATTAAATTCCTTGATGAAGTTGAAACAGCGAGAAAATATGTAAATGAGCTGCAAGGCAAAGGAATAAATAAAATAATAATTGTATCCCATTCAGGATACGAAAAAAATGTGGAAATTGGGGAGAAGGTTGACGGAGTTGATTTGATCATAACTGGGGACACTCATTATTTATTAGGGAAAGAATTTGAACAATTTGGATTAGTTCCTGAAAAAGAGGATTACCCTAAAAAAGTAAATTCACCTAACGGAAATCCAGTTTATATTGCAGAAGCATGGAATTATTCGTATTTATTAGGGCAAATGAAAGCAAAATTTGACAAGAATGGCGTAATTACCGAATTAATCCCAACGCCGAAAGTTCTAATTGGAGATGATTTTTTTGAAGTGAAAAATGCTGAAGGGAAGGCAGTTCAGTTAGATGCAAAAGAAAAAAATGAAATTTTAAATTCAATAAAAAACAATAAAAATATAGCTGCCATCAAAAATGACCCAACTTTAGCAAAACTTCTTGAAAGATACCAAAAAGAAAAAACAGAACTTGGAAAACGTACAGTTGGTAAAATTACAGAAGAAATTCTGGGAGGATCGGATAACAGAGTTCCAGGGCCTCACAATAAAGACGGTTCTTTTGCAACAACACTTGTAGCTGAATCAGTTTTACATAAATTAAGAAATACAGGAACTGGAAATGTTGATTTTGTAATCGTAAATGCGGGAAATGTAAGAATTACACTAAATCCTGGTGTATTTACTTATGATTTGGCATATTCATTACTGCCATTTACTTCAAACACAGTATTTATAACAGACATTACAGGTGCAGAAGTGAAACAGACACTAGAAGATGCAATTGACTATGTCCTAAATGGAGGTTCAAGCGGTGCATTCCCTTATGGTGCAGGAATTAGATACGAAGCTACAAAAGAAGGAACACTTGGTACAAGAGTCAAAAAAATAGAAGTATTCGACTTTAAAGCAAACAAATGGGTGCCAATTGACGCTAAAAAAACATATATGTTAGCTGTAAACTCTTACATCGCCAAAGGAAAAGACGGCTACACAACATTAGGGAAAATCACTGCTCAAAAACGTGGAACAGACACTCATTTAAGTGATACAAAAATATTTATAGATTATTTGAAAGAGAAAAAAGAAATAGGAAAACCAAAATCTACAAACGTAATCTTCAAATACTAATTTTTTAAAAAATTTAAAAACAAATGATACTTTGATTAAAAATTATTTTGATTAATAAATATTTTTTGTTTTATTTAATATTAGTTTTTTTAACGCAGAGGTATCAGACGCCATACCTCTGCACTCCCGCTTTACGCAAAACTTTCTTATAAAGAAAAAATAAAACTCGATTTTGAACCAAGATTATTTTAACTGAAATAACTGTGTATAATTTAAAACATATTTCAAAATCTCAAACAGTTATTTTTTCTTTAACAAAATTTTGCTTGAAATAAAACTATCTTGTTGTAAATAAACTAAAAACGTCGTGATTTTTTTGGAATAAAAACTACTGTCTGAGCTTTTTCAAAATATTGAAATTAAGATTATTTGAAGAAACGAGAACAGCCTTTATTAAAAAGCAAGTTTAGTTTTTATTTCAAAAAAATACTTAGACAAGCCGGGATTGTAAAGGGGATGGCGACTGATCCCCTTTACGTAAAAAAAATAAAAACATAAAAATTATAAAAAAAATTCATTAATAACAGTATATTGTGTAAAATAAAAACATTAATTTTAAGTATTTATACCAAAGAATTTAGAAAAGAAGGAAGTAGTTTTATGGATAAAAAAAATAATAACAGTGATGATATGACACTTAAAGAAGTGCAGTATTTGATAAAAAGAATAGAAAAAGGAACTCTGGATGAAACAAAGGATGATAAAATTAAGCAGAATAAAAAGGAAAATGGACAAAGACTTGTTTTAAAATTAATTGAGGAATTTGGAGAATTAGCTGAAAATATTAGAAAAAATGTGAGATATAATGGAGAAAATATAAAAGGTACTATTGAAGAAGAAGTGTTTGATGTTTTTTATTATATTATTGCGATTGCGAATGACTATGAGATTGATTTGGAAAAGATTTTTTATATTAAAGATGAATTGAATGAAGTAAAATATGGTAGGGAGTTTTCGATTTACGAAGCTAGAGAAAAATGGAAAAATATGAAAAAATAAATGTAAAATGTAGTTCACAAAATCTATAAATAGTTTATTTAACTCTAAAATTTATTTAATTTTACGAGGATTTAGTATGTTTTTTAAAAAATTTAAGTATAGAAAATAAAAAACTGAAAAGGAAATATAGATATTATGACAACAGAAAATACAGATACTGCTTTAATAAAACGAGAAGCAAGTATAAAAATACTAGGGACAAGCGATGTTCATGGAAGGGTGCTTGCTTGGAACTATGCGGCTGATGAAGAGGATAAGTCGGGTTCTTATGCACAAATTTCAACGTTAGTCAAAAAAATTAGAGAAAAAAATAAAAATGTGATTTTGGTTGAAGTTGGGGATGCGATTCAGGATAATTGGATAGAAAAATTTTCAATGACGCCAAAACATCCTATTCCTAAAATATTAAATTATATGGGATATGATATTTTTGTGCCAGGAAATCACGAATTTAATTTTGGAATGCCAATACTATCAAATATTTTACGAGATATGAAATGTAAAAAATTAACTGCCAACTTGTATTACAATGAAAATGCTGAAAATGACACTAATTTCTCAAAAGATAAGCATAGGTATTTAGATGCAACGACAATTATTGAAAAAGATGGTGTGAAAATAGGAATTATTGGATTATCAACTCCAATGTCGGCACAATTTGAAGAAGATACTGGCTATTTGAAGGATTTTTATTTTGTTTCACCTATAAAGGAAACTCAAAAACAAATAAAAAAACTGAAAGAGGAAGGTGCAAATGCCATTGTTGTTGTGGCTCATATGGGCATTGAAAATGAAAATGGAATTCCTGAAACTGGGGTAAGGGACTTGGCAAATGCTGTTCCTGAAATTGATGTAATTATAGCTGGACATATGCATCAGAATATACCAAAGGAAATAATTAACGGTGTTCTTATTACAGAGCCTCACAGATACGGAACTTTTGTTTCTGAAGTGGATTTGAAATTTGAAATTACTGGTAAAAATGTTTGCTTGATAGGTAAAAATTCTACAACTGTTTCTGTAAAAAATGAAGAATCTGACAAAAGAATTGAAGAAATTTACAAGCCGTTTCATAATAGGCTTTGCAGAATTGCAGATGAAGAAATTGGCGAAACATTGAATGATATGATTCCGCAGGAAAAACATCACGGCATATCGTCTGCCTTTAGTAAAGACACAGGGATGTCCTCGTTTATAACGGATGTGGAGCTTTATTACAGTGGAGCAGATGTTGTTTCATTTGCATATAATTATGAAAATGTAAAACTGGATAAAGGAGAAATTAAGAGAAAAGACATAGTTTACAACTACCGTTACACAGGCGGAGATGTTACAATTTATGAAATGACAGGGAAACAGTTAAAAGATTATATGGAATGGGCTGCTGATTATTTTGATACAATTCGGCCTGGAGATACTGAGTATCATTATAATCCAGAACGTGCCAACGGAAAATATGTAACATTTGATATTTTTGGCGGAGTGAAATACAAAATTGATCTAAGAAACGAAAAAGGCAATAAAATTACCAACCTGATGTTAGTCAATGGAACTAAAATAACGCCTGAAATGAAATTAAAAGTTGGAATGAATGCCTATAGATTTGAACAGCTGGCTAGAAAAGGCGGTATTTTTGATGGTCAGAAAATCCCAGTCTTATGGGCCTCAAAAGAAATAATTGGAAATATAAAGGGAACCATTCAGAATATGATGATTGACTATATTCGAGATGTAAAAAAAGGTGTAATTGATGGAAAGAGCCATAATAATTGGGAAATAATTGGATTATAATTTAGAATTGCTGAAGGAATAAAAATAAAAAATACAAAAATGGAGAACAATTTATGAGAAAATTAACAATAGCATTTTTACTGTTAAGCAGTTTGAGCTTTGCTTACACAAGAAAGGAGCAAATTCAGGAAAATCTTTCAAAAATGGGAATAAAGCAGGCAATAATTGATGAAACAAAAAAAATTGATTATGAAATAAGAGATATTGTGGCTTTTGAAAATGATGAAACTGTAATCGGAGAAAAATTGAATAAACTGCTTGCCATCTTGAAAAAAGATGAGCGAAATTACATTGTGTCAGAAGATATTATCACAATTTATGAGTCCAAAATCGGAAAAGATTATGAAAAATATTTAGATTTATTCACAAAATATACTCCTTATGAGTATGAAAAATTATTTGCAAATATGGTATATTATCGTGGAATTGGGAAAAAGGATAAAAGCGATGGTTATTATAAAGAAATAGAAAAAAAGTATAATAATACTCCTATTATGGAAATTGTAAAAATATTTAACATTGCAAATGAAGATAATAGACAGATTCAAATAAAGAAAGTTTTAAATTTATTAAAAAGCGAAGATGTAAAAAGACAGGTTGGAATGGCAGATGAAGAAGTACATTCGATGAACTTGACTTACACATTGTCTGAAGTAAGAAAATATTACAATGACAGTAAAATCGAAAAAGCAGTTTCAGAATATATAAACAATGTCGTAAATGCCAATGTATCAAATGAAGTTCACGAATATAACCGCCTAAAAGAAACATTGCTATTATTAAATGTTTTGATGATAAATGAAGAAATTACAAATAAAAAGTTGCGTGAACAAAATAAGCAGAAGTTGGAAAGCACCTATATTTCTAAGGAAATAAAGAAAGCAACTGCAAAAGATGCAGATTATCTTGATAAATATTTGAATGAGATGTAGTGAGGAAAACTGAATATGAAAAAAATATTTTTATTTATATGCTTAATCTTGATATTTATTTCTTGTGGAAAATTTGATAGAAAGAAATACAGCAATAAAGATTTAAAAAAATTGGATTTTAATAAAAATTATGATTTTAAGCATAAAGAAGCTGTTACAGGAAATTCAGACTATTTTGAGTGGAATCTTGAATGTGAGAAGTTAAATTGTAATATTTCCTATTTAAATGGAGTCAAAAAATATTCAAGAAAAATTGTTTTAAAAGATTTTAAACAAAAAAATAATATAATTAAGAAAATAATAAATGGGCTGAAAAATCCAAACGAAAATGTAGTAATTGATGATCATTATCCAGAAAGCAAGATTATAATTTATGATAAAAATGAACATTATTCTTTTGATTCAAATGTTGAAAATAAGGAGTTTTATAAAATATTAGATAATTTGCTTGAAGAAAATCATGAGAGATTATTGGAAAAATTATAAACAAATTTAAGAAAGGAAATTAAATTTATGAAAAAAATTTTGTTAGTAATGATGCTGGTGTTTTCAACGTTTATGTTTGGAAATTCAGAATTTGAAAAAAGTTATGGAGAAAGTATTACAAGCACTTTAAAATTTGGAATGACAAAACAGGAATTTGCTAAAATTATTCAGAAAAAAGCTCTGTCAAATTCACATGATGAAGATAATTATGCGGTTTATTACTATGCTAATGTAAAAGATCCGCTGGGAATTGAAAGGCAGCTGAATAGTTTTAACTTTGTCGATGGGAGGCTAGTTTCTTCAGTTTTTGACTCACAAACTACCGATGCTGAACATGAACAAATAATAAAAATGTACATAAAAAACCAAAACAGGCTTTCTAAGGAAAAAATGACAAAACTGGAAGCAAAAGGAAGGCTGCTGCTTTATAACAGTAAAAAAACAATAGAAATTGCAAGAATGATGGACCACACTTTTATTACAGTACAAACTGCAGCGCCAAGGGTATTGGAATATAAAATTAGGTCAATAAAACAAAATTAAAGTAAAAACAGAAAAAAGTCTTTTGCCAGACAAGGACAAAAATAAATGGGAATATATCAAAATATGGATTTATCTGTTAACAGTCCAGCTATCAGCAGATAGGAAATTTAAGGATAAAACTCTTATTTTCAAATTTCTATACTAAAATATAAATAATTAAAAATGAAAAGAACATAAAAATATTTTTATATTATTGAATTTTAATAAATTTTATTAAATTTTTTTGAAAAAATTGAAATTTTGTTTTGAAAATAAGGACACATTGTGATATAATTATAGTTGAGAAATATTATAATAAATAAATTTACGGAGGTAATTAGAAATGACTAGAATTGAAGATATCTATGCAAGAGAGATACTTGATTCAAGAGGAAATCCAACTGTGGAAGTTGAAGTGTACTTAGAAGGTGGAGCAATGGGAAGAGCTTCTGTACCGTCTGGAGCATCAACTGGAGAACATGAAGCAGTTGAATTAAGAGATGGTGACAAATCTAGATATTTAGGACAAGGTGTGTTACAAGCAGTAGAAAATGTAAACAAAGTTATTGCTGAACACTTAATCGGATTTGACGCTTTAGACCAAGTAGCTATTGATAAAGCCATGATCGAGTTAGACGGAACACCTAACAAAGGTAAATTAGGAGCTAACGCAATTTTAGGTGTATCATTAGCAGTGGCAAAAGCAGCAGCTAATCAATTAGGTATACCTTTATACAGATATTTAGGTGGAGTAAACGCTAAAGAATTACCAGTACCAATGATGAATATCTTAAATGGTGGATCACATGCTGATTCAGCAGTAGACGTTCAAGAATTCATGGTACAACCTGTAGGAGCTAAAACATACAAAGAAGCATTAAGAATGGGTTCTGAAATTTTCCATCACTTAGGAAAAATCTTAAAAGCAAACGGAGATTCTACTAACGTAGGAAATGAAGGTGGATATGCACCATCTAACATTAATGGAACTGAAGGAGCTTTAGATGTAATTTCTCAAGCTGTAGAAGCTGCTGGATACAAATTAGGAGAAGATATTACATTTGCAATGGATGCTGCTTCATCAGAATTTGCAACTAAAAATGCAGACGGATCTTATACTTACACATTCAAAAGAGAAGGTGGAGTTGTAAGAAACTCAGACGAAATGGTTGAATGGTATAAACATCTAACTTCTAAATACCCAATCGTATCAATTGAAGACGGACTTGCTGAAGATGACTGGGATGGATTCAAAAAATTAACTGATGCAATCGGAAAAGACGTTCAATTAGTAGGAGATGACTTGTTCGTTACTAACACAGTAAGATTAGAAGAAGGAATCAAAAAAGGAATTGCTAATTCAATCTTAATTAAAGTAAACCAAATTGGTACTTTAACAGAAACATTAGATGCAATTGAAATGGCTAAAAAAGCTGGATATACTGCAGTAGTATCTCACAGATCAGGAGAAACTGAAGATGATACAATTGCTGACATCGCAGTTGCTACAAATGCAGGACAAATTAAAACAGGATCTGCATCAAGAACAGACAGAATGGCTAAATATAACCAATTATTAAGAATCGAAGATGACTTGGCAGAAGAAGCTGTTTACGAAGGTAAAAAAGCATTCTACAACATCAACATTAAATAATAATACATAAAATTAATAAAAGTTAAAAGTTAAAAATGTCTCTTTTGAAGGTAATAAAATACATTTAAAAGAGATGTTTTTAAATAAGAATTGACAATTATTAATAAATGATATATAATATAAAAGATAATTAAAACCGATAACTAATTTAGGAGGCAAAAATAATGAAAAAAGTTGGAATTTTATTTGTACTTTTGAGTGCTTTATCATTCTCAGCTGCTTCTGCAAAATCTACAAAACAAGCAAAACAACCATCAAAACAAGTGGCAAATCAAACAGTAACTGGTAGATTTAATCAGCTTGAAGCAGAATATGAAAGACTAGTAAATATGGAGAACCAAGAGTACAGCAAATTAAAAGCAAATGCTGAGGCAGCTGCTAATAGATTAGCTGAAAAACAAGCTCAAAAAGCTCAAATTGAAGAAAGAATCGCTAAAATTGAAGCAGCAGCAGACTCAAAAGCATTTAAAGCTCAATATTCTGAGTTAGCAAAACAATACAAAACTGTAGTTAAAGCATTAGATTCAGAAATCAAATCTTTAAACACAACAGTTGAAAATTTTGCAGCTATAGAAGCATTAAAAGGTAATTAATCAAAATTAAATTAATGAAAGGAGATACGAGAAATTAAAATAAAATTTAAAGAAGTTTTATTTACTCTCGTGTATGGAAAATGAAAAAAAAATTAGCAGTATTATTAGGAGTATTAGTATTAAGTAGTGTTTCATTTGCAGCTCCAAAACCAGCAGCAGGTGGATCATCAATCGAAAACAGCTTAAATAGCTTAGAAAATCAATTAATCAAATTACAACAAATGGAAGATGCAAAATTCAGAGAACAAGAAGCTCAAGCAAATGCAGCATCTCAAAGATTAGCAAACTACACTGCAATGCAAGCTAAAATAGACGAAAGACTTGCTGAAATTGAAGCAAATACAGATACAAGTATTTTCGGAAAAGAATTCAAAGCTAAAGCTACTGAATACAAAAACTTAAGAAATCAATTAGACAAAGAAATCGCTAGAGAACAACAAATTATCGATAACTTTGAATTAATTAAATCTTTAAGATAATAACTAAGTTAATATAAAAAAGGTGCTTTTACAAGTTATTTGCAAAGGCATTTTTTTTATATTTACTAGTTTAGTAACTAAAAATAAGAATAATACTTTTATTTATGAATTAAATCAAAAGGAGAAATGAAATATGCAAACACAAAAAAAATTACGCGGAATGTTATTAGCTAGCTTAGCTTCTAGTTTATGGGCTATTTCAGGAATTTCTGGGGAAATTCTTTTTAAAAAGTTTAATTTTTCATCAGATTGGTTAGTTTCAATTAGAACATTAATTTCTGGAATTTTACTGTTTTTAATTGTTATTTTTATTGAAAAAAAATCTGTTTTAAAGCCATTAAAAAATAAGAGAGATTGTGCTGGAATAATTTTATTTGGAACAGCGGGAATGTATTTAGTTCAGTATACATATTTTAAAACAATTGAGCTCAGCAATGTTTCTTTTGCTACAATTTTACAGTTTACCGCACCATTTTTTATATTTATTTATGAATCTATAAAAAATAAAAAAATTCCAGCTGTTTCAACTATTATTCTATTGTTTATGACAATTTTAGGAGTTGTATTTATTGCCACTAAAGGAAACTTTTCAAATTTATTAATTTCACTAGAAGCGTTACTGCTAGGAGTAATTTCAGCAATTATGATAGCTTTTTATTCAACATATCCAAAAAAACTTTTGAAAAAATATGGAAGTATTACAGTAGTTGGATGGGGAATGATAATAGGTAGCATAATTTCAAATGTTATTCACCCTATTTGGAAAATTGAAGGAAATGTAAATGCAAAATCAATGATTCAGGTAATAATCGTTGTAATTTTAGGAACTTCCATAGCCTATTTAATTTACATTACAAGCCTAAATTATATTTCCTCTTCCCTTGCAGGAATTTTAACTGCTTTTGAGCCTGTACTTGCAGCGATATTATCAGTTGCTATTTTTGGTTTAAAATTTTCTTTTATTGAAATAGTTGGTTTTATATTAGTGTTTGTATCAATTTTTATTTTGGAAAAGAGATTGTAGAAATTATTGAATTCTGATAAAAAAATGCTTTGAGGGGAGAATTTTTCCCCTCTTTTATTTTATAAGTAAAATTTGATTTAAATAGAATAGTAAAAAATTATAAAACTTGAGGTTTGAGTAGTCTATCGTAATTTGTGAGTAAAGTTTTAAAAACATTTTGCTATATGAAAATTTCTGAAATTGCAAATAAAGCTGCTTTTCCCCTCATTTTTATTCTTCCGTTATCTGCTGGAGTGCAATAAAGTGTTCCGCTTCGTTCTGAAGCCTGATAAGCGATTAAATTTTCCTTTTGCAGTTTTGCCATCCAGTAAGGAGCAATATGGCAGTGCCCAGAGCCGCAGACAGGATCTTCGGAAACATTTAATTTTGGAGCAAAGGAACGGGAAATACAGTCTATTTTATCAGTTGTATTTTTTATTTTAGAATTTAAAGAATAATTACTATGTTGAGCAGTAATATGGAGTAATAATCCATCAAGTTTTTTAATTTTTTCCGAATCTAAATCAGCACTTAAAATAAACTCTTCATCGTCAAAGACGCACATTAAATCTCTTCCTAAATATGCTTCAGCTGGTTTTTTCCCAATCAATTCAATCATTTTATCAGTTATTTCAACTTTTTTCAAATCATAAGCAGGAAAATCAAGCTCGTATAAATCTCCATTTTTTCTATTTACAGTCAATTTTCCGCTCAATGTATCAAAAATTACAGTTTTTAAATTTTTTTCATAATAATTCATAATTACAAAAGCACAAGCAAGTGTGGCATGTCCACATAAGTCAATTTCTCCGCCTGGCGTAAACCAGCGTAATTTATAATGATTTCCTTCTCCTTTTACTGCAAAGGCTGTTTCGGACAAATTGTTCTCCCTTGCTATTAAAAGCATAGTGTCGTCAGAAAGCCATTCGTCTAGAATACAGATTGCGGCTGGATTCCCTGAAAAAACTTTGTCTGTAAAAGCATCAACTATATATTGTTTCATAATACTGGTTTCCTTTCAAGTTTTTCTAAATTAATTTTATCAAAATTCTTTAAAAGTGTATATAAATTTTTAAATTTTCTCATTTTTCTTTAATAAAAGTGTGATACTATTCAATTAACAAAAATGAAAAGAGGTATTTAAAATGAAAAAAATATTTATTTTAATTGGAATTTTTTCGATGTTTTTGGTTAATTGTTTTATATTAAGTGCAGCTCAGACTGTCAATTTAAATGGTTCTTCGTGGCAATTATCAAGAATTAGACAAAACGGAGTAAATTTAGAGATTCCAAGAAATACTAAAATCACAGTTAGTTTTTCAGGAAATAAGATAAGTGGATTTTCAGGAATAAACAGATACAATGGAACTTATCGAGTTAGAAACAACACTACTTTATCAACTGATATAAGTACAACATTAATGGGTGGTTCTGAAGAATTAATGAATTTTGAAATGGCATTTTTGGATATTTTACAATCTTCTCCAAAAATAGATTATAATAAAGGAACATTAACTCTGAGAAATAGTAACGGAGATACTTTGAATTTTAATAAAAGCTCAAATTCAAATAATCAGTCAGATGAAAATTCTTTATCACGTTTGACTAAGGAACTATCTGGAACAGATTGGAAACTTATTAATATGAATGGAAAAGAAGTAAGAAATGTTGGAATTACAATCTCGTTTTCAGGAAATAAAATAAATGGTAATTCAGGAATTAACAGTTATTTTTCTGATTATATAATAACAGCCGGAAATATCACAATAGGAACTGTTGGAAGTACAGAAATGGCTGGCTCTGACAGTCTAATGAAAACTGAAAGACAATATATAGAACTTCTACAAAATGCTAAAAAAATTGAATTAGTAAATAAAACAACTTTAGTATTAACAACAAATAGAGGCAAGACCTTGACTTTTGAAAAATTATAATTTATAAAAATTTTCTTGTTTTTTCAAAATTAAATTATATTTTATTTTTAGTTAATTTACTTTTCTTAAAATTAATGTTACAATTGATACACAGAAAATATTACAATTGAAAATTAATTTTGAAAGGAATAAAAAATATATGAGAAAAAACAAGTTTTTAACAGCAGTATGTATGTTATCAGCTTTTGTAGGTTCAAATCTACATGCAAAAACATCAAAAACTAAAAAAGTTGACAAATCAAAAACTTCTCACAAACCTGTAAAGAATAGAAAAAGTCACAGTGGAAGCAATACTGGAATTTATGGTATTTCTTCAAATAATAAAAGCGAACTTATTGAAATAAAAATGACAGAATTAAGACAAAGACATGCTAAGGCCATGGCTTCAGGTTCAACTCAAGAGAGAAAAAAAGCGGCTGTAGAAAGAAAACTTTTGACTTCATACAGCAAATGGAGAGGGACAAAATATGCTTTAGGAGGAGATTCGAAAAGTGGAATTGACTGTTCAGCCTTAACACGTAGAGTTTACCGTGAAGCTTTTAATAAGGAACTTCCTAGAGTTTCGCAACAGCAGATAAAGCAAGGGACAAGAGTTTCAGCTAAAAATTTAAAATCAGGAGATATTGTTTATTTTACACCAGATAACAGAACGAGCCATACAGCTGTTTACGTTGGGAATTCATTATTTATAAATGCTTCATCTTCAAAAGGAGTTGTAATGTCTTCATTAAAAAGTCCTTATTGGAGAAAATATTTTAAATATGGTGTGAGAGTTCATAATGCATAAGGAGAAAGTAGGAATTTATGAAATTGACTAAAAAATTAACAATAATAGCTATAGGAATACTATTGTTGGGGTGTTCACTAAATGGAATTGCGGCAAATAAACATAAACGGATAAAAAGAAAAAATCCAGTAATAAGCTATAGAAAAAAAGCTATTGTTTCACAAAAATTTAATTGTGGTAAGAAGCAATATGTTGTAAACTATATTACAAATGATAAAGTTCAGCTGGTAGATGTTGTATCAAATACTAAATTTCAATTAGATCAAGTTATATCTGCGAGTGGTTCGAGATATAGTAATGGGGAAATTGAAATTCATATAAAAGGAAATGAAGCATTACTTAATCGAGATGGTAAAGATATTTCTTGTAATCTTGTAAAATAGTAATAAAATAAGGACTGTACCTATTTCTAAGTCAGTCCTTTTTATTTTGCTTAAATTAATTTAAAAATTAAATCTAAGTCCTGTTGTAAACACATTGTTATTTCCTTTACCTTTTCCACTATCAATTGAATCATCATAGTTTACATACCATCCAAATTTAGAATTTACTTCAGTCAATGCTCCAACTCCCACCCAAGTTCTATTTTTAGCAAGTCCTATTCCTTTTACCTTGAATGTTGCTCCTGGTAGTCCTGTATATCTTGCATCAAAACTTAAATCCTGATCATTAAAAGCTCTTTGATGTGTTACATAACCTTGGAATGTAGTCTTGCTTTCACTATTCCAGTTTACAGCTTTTCCAATTCTAACTCCAAGTAATGCAGCTGTCTGGTTATAATTTTTCTTGTCAGCAGTCAATCCAAATTGACTCTTTTCTTCTGAGAATGATCCTCTTACAACTGTATCGTGAGTTAGTCCCACAAATGGTGTTACAACAAAGTCTCCATTACCATTTTTAATATCATATCCTGTTTCTAAATATCCAGAATAAACTTTATCATTATGGTTAATTTTAGCTCTTGTGTAGTCATTAGTGCTTAAAATAATATCTCTTTCAACATCACTATCAACAAATCCAATTCCAAAACGTCCTTGCAGGTAGAATGGAATATTTTTGTTTCCTAATCTTCCATATAGTGAAACTCCAAAGTTATTAGCATCAGATTTACCACCATATCTGTTAAATTTAACGTTAGCTTTTGAATAAGACAATGCAGTACCTAAAATCAAGTTTTCACCAAATTGCTTATCAACTCCAACTTGTCCACCAACGACTTTAGTATCTCCTTTACCGTATCCATCTTGTTTTAATGTACCATTAGCTCCCAATCCAGAAATCCATAGTCCAAAATTATCTCCAACATTGTCAAGAGTACCAAGCATAACTAATCTATTTGACAAGTCCTTATTTACAGTTTGTGAATGTTGGAAAGTAAGAGCTTGTGCAGAAGCATAAATTTGTCCAGATAAGCTATCTAAAACAGCAGCTCTGTTAGAAGAAGTAAGAGCTTGTAGAGTAGCAGCTTTTCTTTCAAACTGAGCGACATTTCCAGCAGTACCATTTTCTATATTTTGATCTAATTTTTGGAAGGCAGTTTCCATGTTTTGTGCAGTGTTTTTTTGCATTTCATCAGATTCTGATATTTTTTCTACATAGTCTAATACATTTTTTCTACTTAAATTAACATTCAATTGGTTTCCTTTAACTTCAGTTGAACCATTTACCAATTCAGTTGTTTCAACATTTGCAAAATTTCCTTCAATTCCTTTTCCTGCTTCAATTACAGTCGTTGATAATGGTTTTGCTGTAATGTATCTTCCGTTGCTTAAAGTTTGTAATGTAGCACTTTCTCCATTTAAATTCACTGTTCCATTAACTATAAGTTTAGAACCAATTTCTGCTTTTGTTACAGAACCAGCAGTTGCAGTGTAATCTCCAGTTATGACAGCTCCTGAACCTCTATTTTCCAAAGTTCCACCATTATTATAAACATTTTTCTGTTCATTTATTATAGCTGTTGGATAAGTTACCAATGTTCCTTGCTGGTTTATTGTTATATTAGAGGCATTATTTCCATATATTTCTAATTTTCCTTCATCTATAGTAGTATTTCCAGCATAGCTATTATTCCCTGTTAATATCAATGTTCCATTACCAGATTTTTTTAATCCTGCATCACCTGTAATATCATTTTCAAAAATTGATGTCCTGGAATTTCCGATATTAGCATTAAATTGTCCTTTTAATCCTGCAGCTGAAGCTCTTTCGCCAACAATAAGTATGTTATTAAACTCAGAAGGCCCTTTTAAAGCTTTTGTTTCATTAAGTAATCCCCAACCAAAATTTAAACTAAGTTTACCATCTTCAGTCATTAAATCGTATATTCTATCTGCAGTAGTAAGGATTGTTTGCTGTATTTCATGCCCTGTCATCCAAGGAAATTTTTCTTTTAATTTTGCTGCAGTTGCTGTTACTTTAGGTGCAGCAAAAGAGGAACCATGTTTACGGCATTCAGAAAGTTCGCAATCACCATTTGCTGCAATAGACCAGTAAGCAGCTCCTCCTGCGTGTGCCAACCTGTTAGGGTAGTCAGTTATTGTTCCATCTGGTTTAACTTTTACTCCTACTACTGCTATCCATCCTTTTTGAAGTTTTCTGTTATAATATGGTAATCCTGCCTCAAAATCTACACCATAAAGTGGCTTATTACCTGCAGCCCATACAAATAATGATCCATTTTCTATTGCTTCTTCATAAAATTTTATAATTTCATCTGCTTTATTTTTTAGTTGTTCCTCAGAGTAATTTCCATCAGGAATATAAACTGTTTGCTGAAATTGTTTTTTATAGTCAAATTCATGAGCTCTATGGGGTTCTATATAAATTCCTTGAGGTTTATCAAATTGAACATTTTCGTGGCCCAATGACTGATTGTATATCCTTACACCATTATTATACATTTGTCTATAATATTCTATATCAACTTGGTATGCTGGACCGTTTGAAATACTTGCTCCATATACTTCTGATTTTTTTGCTCCTTTTCCGTTATTTCCAGCTAAAATAGTTGCTACAATAAGACCGTGATCACTTTTATCAGTGGATTTTGTATTATTTTTTGGAAGTGTAGTCATTCTGTCACCAAATTCATCTTCGATTACCGTATTGAAAGTATCTCCTATTTCAAAACTATTAATTATCTTTGAATGGAAATTTTTTGTTTGTGCATTATTACCACTCAAAAAATCACTATCCAAAACACCTACCTTAACTCCTTGTCCTGTAATTTCTCTTGAATCAACAGGTTTAGTAAAACGATTGTCTACTGATGGTATCTGAGGCATTGTATTAGAACCAGCATTTTGTGGTTGCACTGACTGTGTATTATTGTTTGCATTGTTTATTCCGCCTGTATTTCCAGAGCCAATATTTACATTCCCAGCATTGGCATTTATATTTCCAGAACCAGTATTTGTATTTTCTGAAGTAGGTGCTATTGGAGTAGTTCCTGATGTTTGAGAAGAACCGCCTCCACCTCCTCCGCCCCCACCACAGCTTGATAATACTGTGATAAGACTAATTAATAATAAGGTTTTCTTCATATTTATAGCTCCTTTGTATTTTATTTGTTTAAAATTAATTTTTCATTCGTGATAATTATAGCATATAAAATTAGAAAAAACTTTTAAATATAATTATTTTTTATATCAATTTTTTCATATTTATTTTAAATTTTGATATTTTTTTAAAAATAATAGGTAATAAAAAATGACAAATTAAAAAATTTGCCATCTTTATAAATAGTATTATAGAGTTTAAGGTTATTAGTTATTTTGTCTGTAATAATCCCATTCGTCAATTTGTGTACCATTTTTAAATTTACACACATTTTTTTGTTTACCTTTTCTGTCTTTAATAGTAACAGAACTTCCGCCTTTATCTACACAAAATTTTGAAGCAGGATTTGGTGATCCTGTTATTATTTCAGCTTCAAAGCTTTGTGGAGTATTATTTTGTCTGTAATATTCCCATTCTTCAATAGTTGTTCCATCTTTTAATTGACAAACTCCATATTCACCTTTGCTACCTTTTACAATAATAGATTTTCCACCTTGTTTTTCACAATAAACGGAAGCAGGGTTTGCCATTCCTACAGTTGGTGCAGGTTTTGAAGTATTAGTTTTATTTTTATTTTTATTTTTTCTGAAACTAAAACTTGCACTCATTCCTATAACAGATATACCAATCATAAGAGTAGTTACAATTACTTTTAAATTTTTCATCTTTATTCTCCTTTTTATTCTTCTTTCTATAGTAATATAACACAGAAAAATTTGATTTTCGTGTATTTATTATTATTTTATGTTTAAAAATTGAAAAATTCAAAAAAGTTAAATTGTAATTAATTAACAGGATATACTATTTTATAATTGTTGTATGGATTTATAATTACCACTTTTTTAAGTTTTGTATCATAGGCATAGGCGTAATCATTATTATTATCACCAAGGGCTCTAAGAAATACATTCTTTTCCAATTTTAATCTGATTTTTTCCTCTTTTACTATCGTTTTATCGTCAGGTATATCAGAATATTTGTAGTCTTTCTGAGTGTTGAAATTATCAGAATAGAGACCTTCAGTAACATAGTGTATTAAAAAATATCCTTTGCTGTCTTTCTGAATTTTAAAACCGTCTGATGAATCTGGATAGCCAAATCTCTTGTTCAAAAGCTTTTCTGGATGCAATTTTCCATCTGTAGTAAATTGCTGATCGAATCCTTTTGCTAATCCGCCTAGAGATTCTTCGTCTTGCTGAATGCTTTGTGTATTATTTTCAGTAATAACACTTTCATTTGCATAAGATACAGCACTTATTGCCAACATTGCCATTAGAACACATAATTTTTTTAAATTCTTTTTCATGATAAATTCTCCTTCTTGATTTATTTTTATAGTAAATAATTTTCTGTTTTATTTTAATATAATTATATACTAACTTTTTTAAAATGTCAAGTAATTTTTTATCATTTTTAATAACGGTAAAATTTATACTGTTAAAAATATATTTCAAATAACTCTAAAATTTATAGATAATCAAAGGAATAAAAAAAGAGAAAACTAACCGCAATAGACAAATAAATTTGCGAAAAGGTTAATTTTCTCACTATTTTTTAATAAACATAAGTTATAAAGTTCTAAATAAAATCTTAAAATCAGATTTTTAATCAACTATGAACATTATTCTGTAGTTGTTGGCTGGATTTATAAGCACTACCTTTTTAAGTTTTGTATCATAAGCATAAGTTAAACCATCACCATCTACTTCTGTCAGAAAAACATTTTTTACTAATTTTAGCCTAATTTTTTCCTCTTTTGTTGGTCCAGAACCATCTTTTTCTTCTGATTCATCAATGTACTGTGTTACAAAGTATCCTTTACTATCTTTTTGAATTTTGAAATTGTCTGATGTATCTGTATAATTAAATAATTTATTCAAAAATTTTTCTGCATGCAACTTTCCATCTGTAGTAAATTTTTGATCTATTCCTTTTGCTAATCCACCTGGAAATTCTTCGTCTTGCTGAATGCTTTGTGTATTATTTTCAGCAATAATACTTTCATTTGCATAAGTTACTGCTCCCATTGTTAATACTGCTATCAACAAACATAATTTTTTTAAATTTTTCTTCATGACAAATTCTCCTTTTTATTTGTTTTCAAAATAGCAAATTTTTTATTCTACTTCTTGATTAATAAAATTATATAATAGAATTTACAGTAAGTCAATACTGTTTTTTTTTTGCGATTTTTTTGAAATTTTTTTAGAAAATAGATTGAATAAAATTATTCAACTGGTTATTTTTTATAAATTATGCTAAAATAGATTTTGATAAATTCAAATAAAAAAATCAAACTGTAAATGGAGGAAAGACATTGGATATTGTAGCTAGTGTGGCAAAAGAACTGAACTTTAAAGTGCCGCAAGTGGAAAATACGATAAAACTTTTTGATGAAGGCGCGACTGTACCGTTTATTGCTAGGTATCGGAAGGAAGTTACGGGGAATCTGGATGAGGAGCAGATTCGGGATGTAATTGAGAAAATTACGTATTACAGGAACCTGGAAAAGAGGAAAGAGGAAGTTATAAGGCTGATTGAGGAGCAAGGAAAACTAACTGAGGAATTGCATAAAAGTATTGTAAATGCCATGAAACTGCAGGAAGTGGAAGATCTGTACCTGCCTTATAAGAAAAAGAAGAAAACAAAAGCGGATATTGCAAAAGAGCAAGGATTAGAGCCTCTTTCAGAGTTTGCATTAGCCAAAGGGACTACGATGGAGCAGCTGGAGAAAGAAGCTAAGAAGTATGTTACGGAAGAAGTGGCAGATGTTAAGGCTGCAATTGAAGGAGTGCATTTGATAATTGCTCAGGATATTTCGGAAAATATTAAAATCAGAGAATTTTTAAGGGATAAAATTGCAAAATTTGGTATTTTGACTTCTAAAGTTATTGAGAAAAATAAAGAAAATGATGAAAAAGGTGTTTATCAGGATTATTATGAATATTCGGAGCAAATTGGGAGAAGTGCTTCAAATAGGATTCTTGCGTTAAATCGTGGAGAAAAGGAAAAAATATTAAAAGTTGATATTGATATTGACGAAAAAACAGAAGAAGTTATAACAAACTTTATTCTGAATACTTTTGAAAATAAAAATTTAACTGAATTTTTTAAGGAAGTTATAAAAGATTCGATGGACAGACTGGCTTATCCGTCTATAAAAAATGAAGTGAGAAATATCTATACGGAAAAAGCTGAAGAAGAAGCAATCAATATTTTTTCTGAAAATCTGGAAAAACTACTATTACAACCGCCTTTATCGAAAAAAACGCTTATGGGATTAGATCCAGGATATAGAACAGGCTGCAAGATGGTAATTATTAATAAAGATGGATTTTATGAAACAAATGATGTACTTTTTCTTGTAGATGGAGTACATAACGAAAGACAGCTTGCTATTGCAAAGAAAAAAATATTAGATTATATCGCAAAATATGACGTAGATATTATTGCAATTGGAAATGGAACAGCTTCGAGGGAAACGGAGGCTTTTGTTGCCGATGTAATAAAGGATTCTAAGAAAAAAGTTTCATATCTGATTGCAAATGAGGCTGGGGCTTCAATTTATTCTGCTTCCAAAATTGCTATTGAGGAGTTTCCTGATTTGGATGTTACGGCAAGAGGAGCCATTTCTATTGCAAGAAGAATTCAGGATCCAATGGCAGAACTTGTAAAAATTGATCCAAAATCAATTGGAGTGGGAATGTATCAGCATGATGTAAATCAGAAAAAGTTAAATGAAACTTTGGAACAGACAATTGAGCATGTAGTAAATAACGTAGGAGTCAATATAAATACAGCTTCATGGGCATTATTAAGTTTTGTTTCTGGAATTAAGAAGAATGTGGCAAAAAATCTTGTGGATTATAGACACGAAAATGGTGATTTTAAGGACAGAAAACAGCTTAAAAAAGTAAAAGGGCTGGGAGATAAGGCATTTGAGCAGATGGCAGGATTTGTGGTTGTGCCTGATAGTAAAAATCCGCTTGATAATACGATTATCCATCCAGAATCATATCACATCGCAGAAATTATCTTGAAGGAAGCTGGTTGTAAAGTTGAGGATTTAAAAGAAGATTTGGATGTTGTAAGACAAAAATTGCAGAAAATAGATTTGGAAAAAATTATTAAAGAAAATGATTTTGGAAGGGAAACTGCGAAGGATGTATATGAAGCGCTGTTAAAGGATAGACGTGATCCCCGTGATGAATTTGAAAAACCGCTTTTACGTTCGGATATTTTGAACATGGATGACTTGACAGAAGGAATGGTTCTGGAAGGAACTGTGAGAAATGTGGCAAAATTTGGAGCATTTGTTGACATAGGGTTAAAAAACGATGCATTGATTCATATTTCTGAAATAGCAGAAAAATTTGTTTCAGACGCTACAAAGGAACTTTCTGTGGGACAAATTATAAAAGTTAAAATATTGTCGTTGGATAAGGAAAGAGGAAGAGTGGGACTTACGAGAAAAGGACTGTAAAATATAAAAATCTGGGTAAAAATAGCTTGTTTAGAAAAAAATTTGTACTTTTTTAAAAAATTTGATAAGATATAGTATAAGATGTTAATTGTTTTAAGAAAATTATAGAAAGAAGGTTAGGAAGAAATGGAATTTTTAGCAGGTTTAATACCATTTTTTGTGGGATTGATACCAATAATTTTATTTTTGGTATTGTTGGCTGTATTGAAAAAATCGGCTATGTTTAGTGCTTATACAAGTTTAGTGGTGGCTATTATTTTAACATTTGTTGTAAAGAAATGGAATATGCCAATACCGGGAATTATTGCTTCAATATTTGAAGGATTTTCGGTGGCGTGGATGCCAATTGGATTTGTAGTAATAGCTGCGTTATTTGCTTATGATTTATCTGTGAAAACTGGAAAGATTGAAACAGTTAAGAAAATGTTAGGAAACATTTCATCAGATAAAAGAGCACAGGCATTAATACTTGCTTGGGGATTTGGTGGATTTATAGAAGGTATTGCAGGATATGGAACAGCAGTTGCAATTCCAGCAGCAATAATGGTTTCACTTGGATTTAATCCATTAAATGCGGCATTAATTTGTCTGATTGCTAACTCTACACCGACAGCATTTGGTACAGTTGGACTGCCAGTTACAACAATGGTTTCAAAATTAGGTCTAAATCCTACTCAGACAGCATTGTTCACATCATTGTTACTGTTACTATTAACATGTATTATACCATTTATCATTGTTCAAATGGCTAACAAGGAAATAGAAGAAGGGAAAAATCCAGCTTTTGGAAAAGGAATTTTGGCAGTAATCATAGCTTCAGTTTTGGGATATTTGATTCAACCGATTATAGCTGGAACAATGGGAGCTGAATTAACAACAATCTTATCAAGTTTGCTTGCAATGGTTTTAATGATTCTTGCAATTAAATTCTTTATTAAGGAAGAAGAAGGGTTTGAAAAAGAGCCAGTTACAGGTAAGGAAGCATTTTTGGCATGGTTACCATACATATTAATGATAATATTAATAATCGGAACAAGTCCAGTTGTGGAACACATTCATTCTTTACTAGAACCTACAACAACTAAATTTAACTTTGCTTTAGGAAATCAGGCTAAATGGTTCAACGAAAATGGAGCAGATCCGTCAGTAACATTCAAATGGATTTTAGCACCAGCGGCACCATTATTTGTAGCAACAGTTATCGCAGGATTTATCCAAAGAGCTAAAATTAAAGATATGGGAGAAGTTCTATGGCACACAACAGTTCATAAAATACCATCACTTGTGGTAATTATGGGAATTGTTGCGTTATCAGTAGTTATGAAACATAGTGGAATGATTCAAAGCATTGCAGATGGATTCGTAAGCCTTACTGGTAAAGGATTTCCTTTAATCTCGCCATTCTTAGGAACAATTGGAACATTTGTTACAGGAAGTGATTTGTCGTCTAACTTGTTATTCGGAGATTTGCAGGCAAGTGTTGCTAATGGACTAAAACCAGGTAGTGATGTATTAAAAGAATTATTTATCGCTGCAAATACTGCGGGAGCTACAGGTGGTAAGATGATTTCACCTCAAAATATAGCGATTGCAGCTTCGACAGTTGGATTAGTTGGAAAAGAAGGAGATATGTTGAAATTCACTATTAAATATTCTGTAGTGTATGCGATAATTTTAGGGGTTTTAACTTTCGTTGGAAGTGGAATGATACATTAAATAAAAATATAAAAAATTTGAATTAAAATTTAGAATTGAAAATATAAAATTTCGGAACAGGTGAAATGAATAAGTCTATCATTCCTTGTTTCGATTTTTAAATATATACTTGAGCATAGCAAAATTATTTTGAAATCAACCTTAAAAACTATGTATATTTTATTAAAATCTTAGTAATATTTAGTATTTTAGGTTAGATATTAAAAAGTTCGAGTATACTTTAAAATATAGGAGGAGAAATGTCAGAAAACAATAACATGGAAGAAAAAGTTGATTATGCAAAAACGCTGAATTTACCAAAGACGAGCTTTAAAATGAAAGCTAATCTGGCTCAAAAAGAACCTTTAACATTAAGGGACTGGAAAAAAGCTGAAATTTATGAAAAATCATTGAATGAAGGGGCACCATTTTTTGTGCTGCACGATGGTCCTCCGTATGCAAATGGAGATATTCACATTGGGCATGCATTAAATAAAATATTAAAGGATATTATCTTAAAATACAAAAGATTAAGAGGTTATAATGCACCATATATTCCAGGATGGGATACGCATGGTCTTCCTATCGAGTGGAAAATAATGGAAGAACTTGGAGAAAAAGCAAAAAATATGACTCCATTGCAAATTAGACAGGAATGTAAAAAATATGCTTTGAAATGGGTAGAAAAACAAAAAGAAGGATTTAAAAGGCTTGGAATTTTAGGAAACTGGGACAATCCTTATATTACTTTAAATTCTGAGTATGAAGCGGAACAGTTAAAAGTATTTAAGGAAATTTACGAAAATGGTTATGTTTATAAAGGGCTAAAACCAGTTTACTGGTCGCCTACTACTGAAACAGCTTTGGCTGAAGCGGAAATTGAGTACAAGGATGTAGAATCTCATTCAATTTATGTGAAATTTGAAGGGACACAGGATTTATTGGATAAATTAGGAGTGGAAGAGGCAAGTATTCTTATTTGGACAACAACGCCTTGGACATTGCCTGCAAACTTGGGAGTATTTTTACATCCTAAATTTGACTACGGATTATACAAAACAGAAAAAGGGAATTTAGTTTTAGCAAAAGAACTAGCTGAAACTGTATTTAACACACTTGGAATTTCTTATGAATTATTGAAGGAATTTAAAGGAACTGAACTTGAGAAAACTCATTATAGACATCCGTTCTTGGATAGAGAAGGGTTGGTAATGCTTGGAGATTACGTTACGGCTGATGCAGGGACTGGAGCAGTACACTCGGCACCTGGGCATGGGGCGGACGATTACAATTATTCACGAAAATACGAACTTGGAGTATTGTCGCCAGTTGATGACAGAGGGCATATGACAAAGGAAGCTGGAAAATACGAAGGAATGTTTTATGCAAAAGCAAGCAATGTAATTGTGCAGGACTTGACAGAAAGTGGACATTTACTGCATCACAGCAAATTTGTTCACTCGTATCCGCATGACTGGAGAAGTAAAAAACCTGTAATTTTCAGAGCGACTGAGCAATGGTTCATTAGTGTTGATGAAAGCGATATTAGGGAAAATGCTATAAAAGCACTAGATGATGTGGAATTTGTACCATCTTGGGGTAAAAATAGAATTGGTTCAATGTTAGAAACTCGTCCTGACTGGACTATTTCAAGACAAAGAGTCTGGGGTGTACCAATACCATTGTTCTACAATAGAGCGACTGATGAAGTTATCTATGAGCCAGAAATTATGGACAGAGTAATTGAAATGGTAAAAAAAGAAGGAACTGACATTTGGTGGAAATATGAAGCCAAAGAAATTATCGGAGATGAACTTTTAGAAAAATATAACTTGAAAGATGTGGATATTAGAAAAGAAAGAAGTATAATGGATGTCTGGTTTGATTCAGGAGTTTCCCATAGAAGCGTGCTAGTCCCAAGAAACTTGCCAAGACCAGCAGACTTGTACCTTGAAGGAAGTGACCAGCATAGAGGGTGGTTCCAATCTTCATTGTTGACATCGATTGCAAGTACAAAAGATGCACCTTACAAGAGAATCCTAACTCACGGATTCACAATGGATGGGCAAGGAAGAAAAATGTCTAAATCTTTAGGAAACACAATACTTCCAAAAGATATTACAGAAAAATATGGAGCAGATATTTTAAGACTGTGGGTATCTTCAGTAGATTACAGAGAAGATGTTAGAATTTCAGAAAATATTTTACAGCAAATGTCTGACGCTTATAGAAGAATCAGAAATACAGCCAGATTTTTGATGGGTAACTTAAATGATTTTGATTATGCAAATGATAAAGTTGACTACAATGATATGTTTGAAATTGACAAGTGGGCAATGCACAAACTGGAAGAATTAAAGGCTAAAACAACAGAATTTTACGATAAATACGAATTTTACAGTCTATTCCAGGAAATTACATATTTCTGCTCAATGGAAATGTCTTCATTCTATCTGGACATAGTAAAAGACAGACTTTACTGCGAAGGGACAACTTCAATTGAAAGAAGAAGCACACAGACTGTATTGACAGAAGTTCTGAAAGTGCTAGTAAGAATAATTGCCCCAGTATTGTCGTTTACGGCTGATGAAATTTGGGAAAGAATTCCAGAATCACTAAAAGAAGAAGAAAGTGTGCATTTATCAAAATGGATTGAAGCAAGACCTGAATACTTAAATAAAGAATTAGCACAAAAATGGGATAAAATTGCACGATTAAGAAGAGAAGTGAACAAAAAGCTGGAAGCAGAAAGACAAAATGGATTAATAGGGCATTCTCTTGATGCGAGAGTTCTTTTAAACATTGCCAATGATGAATATTCATTTATAAAAGATTATACAGAAAATGAAGTTTCTGACTTGTTTATCGTCTCTCAAGTTAAATTTGTAAATGATAATTTAGCAGAAAGCGAAATCGAAGGAATTAACATCGCTGTGGAAAAAGCATCTGGAGAAAAATGTGAAAGATGCTGGAAATACGATGAGGAAGTTGGACATAATCACAATCATCCAGATGTATGCCCAAGATGTGCAAGCGTTTTGGAAAAAATGTAACATAAAATTTATTTTGTAAAATAGGACTAAATACAGCTAAATAAAAATAACTTATTTAGTTCGTTTTTTACAAACATGTGTTAATAAAAAATGTGAGGAGAAAAGAATGCCTTATATAATTATTATTTTGGTTTTAGTTGCACTGGATCAAGTTACAAAGCAGTTGATGTTCAATGTGTCAGGTGGAGTACAAGGTTTTTCTATACCAATAATAGATAAATTCTTTCATTTGACTTATGTTGAAAATCACGGCGGAGTTTTCGGTCTATTGCAAGGAAAAATCAATTTATTTACAATAGCAAGTGCAGTTCTAATTATATACGTAATCGCTGTAGAGTACAAAAATTTTAAAAATTACAGCAAATGGACAAAAATAGGAGTAGCAGTAATTGCCGCTGGAGCTGCAGGAAATATGATTGACAGAATTCTTCGTGGATACGTAATTGACATGATAGATTTTCGAGGAATCTGGGCTTTCGTATTCAATGTAGCAGATATGTATGTGCATATTGGAATTTATATTATTATAATTGATTATTTGGTGAGAAAATATTTGAAAAATAGTAAAAAGTAGTTACGAATATCTAAATTAAACTTTATTGATTAACAATACTTTTTTATGTAATTTATATATTTTTTCTTTTTTATAAAGCAAAGGGGAACAGTCGCCATCCCCTTTGCAAAACCGGCTTGTCTAAGCATTTTTTTGAAATGAAATTGAAACTCGCTTTTTAATAAAAATTATTATCAACTCTTAAATTAATTATGATTTAAAAGTTTTGAAAAAGCTCGGACAGTCAATTTCATTCCAAAAAAATCACGACAGTTTTAGTTTAGTTACACAAGATAATTTAATTAAATATGAATTAAGCAAAATTTCGTTAAGGAAAAAATAACTGTCTGAGATTTTGAAATATGTTTTGAATTATATACAGTTATTTGAATTAAAATAACCTTGGTTCAAAATCGAGTTTTATTTTTTCTTTATAAGAAAGTTTTGCGTAAAGCGGGGTAGTTCGTAGAACATTTCGCCATTATTTCTAAATAGTAGTCAGTTAAATATGTTAAAATAATTATTATTGCGAAAGAGGGCATGGCGTTTGATGCCCTTACGTTAAAATAAATATAAAAAAGAAAAATATTTAATAAATTTGATAAATATAAAGTTGTTATGTTATTTATAGATTTAATTTAGTAAAGATATTTTAGATAGAAAAATAGGAAAAATAGAGAAAGGATAGAGAAAAATGACTTTTCAGGAAATTATATTAACTCTTCAAAAGTTCTGGGGAGATAAAGGGTGTATAATATCAAATCCGTACGATATTGAAACAGGTGCGGGAACGTTTAATCCAGACACTTTTTTAATGTCGTTAGGTCCTGAGCCTTGGAATGTTGCCTATGTTGAGCCATCACGTCGTCCAAAAGATGGAAGATACGGTGAAAATCCCAACAGAGTGTATCAGCATCATCAGTTTCAGGTAATTATGAAACCATCGCCAGAAAATATTCAGGAACTTTACTTAGAAAGTTTAGTGGCATTAGGAATTAATCCTAAGGAACACGATATAAGATTTGTGGAAGATAACTGGGAAAGTCCTACGCTTGGAGCGTGGGGATTAGGATGGGAAGTTTGGCTAGATGGAATGGAAATTACACAGTTTACGTACTTCCAGCAAGTTGGAGGACTTGAAGTTGACATTGTTCCATCTGAAATAACTTACGGACTTGAAAGAATTGCACTTTATTTGCAAAATAAGGACGATGTAAAAGATTTAGAATGGACAAAAGGCGTAAAATATGGAGAAAGAAGATTCCAGTTTGAGTATGAATTATCAAAATACAGCTTTGAAGTGGCAGACGTTCCAATGCACTTCCAGCTTTTTGATATGTACGAAAAGGAAGCTCAAAACTGCCTAAATAACGACTTAGTATTCCCAGCCTACGAATACGTTCTAAAATGCTCACACACATTCAACAACCTTGATGCAAGAGGTGCAATCAGTACAACAGAAAGAATGTCCTACATTTTAAGAATCAGGGATTTGGCTAAGAAATGTGCTGAGAAATTTGTGGAGGCAAGGGAGAGATTAGGATTCCCATTGTTGAATAAAAAATAAATGGGGAATATTTTTTCAGTAAAACAAATATTTAATTACTAAAGAAAAATTTCTTAAAAAATGTAATATTATAGATATTATTTAGAGAAAAAATAATTAAAAGAAAATGTAAATTTGTAAAGGAGAGAATTAATTATGAATTTTCTTTTTGAAATAGGATTGGAAGAATTGCCAGCACAATATGTGGATAAGGCGGAGAAAGATCTGAAAAAAATAATAGAAAATGAGTTAAAGGCTGAAAGAATCAAGTTTTCAGAGATAGAATCATTTAGTACGCCGAGAAGAGTTACTGCGATTATAAAGGATTTGGCTGAAAAACAAGATGATTTGGATAAAAAAAGCGTAGGGCCTTCGGTAGAAATTGCTTATAAGGATGGGCAGCTTACGAAAGCTGGAGAAGGGTTTGTGAAGTCGCAAGGTGCTACGGTTGATGATATAAAGATTATTGAAAATGAAAAAGGGAAATATATTTCGATTGAAAAATTTATTGCAGGAAAAAATACTAGGGAAATTTTGCCTGAAATATTGAAAAATGCGATAAAGAAAATAGAGTTTGAAAAGTCAATGAAGTGGGCGGACAGAACATTTAGGTTTGTAAGGCCAATTAAATGGTTTGTAACTTTGTTTGATAATGGAGAAATTTTACCTTTTGAGTTTGAAGGGCTAAAAGGTGGGAATAAAACTCGTGGAATGAGATATTTTGCTTCTCAGGACATTGAGATTAATAATCCGCTTGACTATGAAAAAATAATGCTTGAAAATTTTGTTATTGTAAATGGTGAAAAAAGAAGAGAAGAAATTTTGAAAAGCATAAGGGAAAATGGTGAAAAGGATGGAGATACTGCGATAATCAATAAATATTTATTAGATGAAGTAGTTAACGTGGTAGAATATCCATTTGCAATAAAAGGTGAATTTAGCAAGGATTATTTGCAGCTTCCTAAAGATATTATCACGATTACATTGGAAACTCATCAAAGATATTTTCCAGTAAAAGATAAAGACGGTAAATTATCTAATAAATTTATTGTTATAAGAAATGCACCCGAATATTCGGAAACTGTGAAAAAAGGAAATGAAAAGGTTGTAGAGCCAAGGCTTGCTGATGCGAAATTCTTCTTTGATGAGGATTTGAAAAATAAATTTGCAGACAATGTGGAAAAACTAAAGGAAGTTACTTTCCAAAAGGATATGGGAACAATTTTTGAAAAAGTTAAAAGAAGTGAGAAAATTGCTGAATATCTGATTTCAGAATTGAACTTGAATGACAAGAAGGAAAATATTATAAGAACTGTGGATTTAGCAAAAGCCGATCTTGTTTCAAATGTAATTGGAGAAAAAGAATTTACAAAATTACAAGGGTTTATGGGTTCAGTTTATGCTGAAAAGCAGGGAGAACATAAAGATGTGGCACTTGGAATTTTTGAGCATTACTTGCCACGTTATCAAGGAGATGAACTACCTACAACTGTGGAAGGCGCTATCGCTGGAATAGCTGATAAGATGGATACAGTAATTGGATGTTTTTCAGTTGGATTAAAACCAACAAGTTCTAAAGACCCTTATGCATTAAGACGTGCGACACAAGGAATTATCCAAGTTGTATTAAATTCAAAATTATCCTTTGACTACAAAGAATTAATTGAAAAGGCTTATGAAATTTTTTCGGCTGATAAAAAAGTGCTGGAAAAAGATGTTGTGAAGGATGTAACAGAGTTCTTTAAACAAAGAATAATTAACGTACTTTCTGAAAAATATAAAAAAGATCTTATAAACTATGAGATAAATCTTGAAAGTAATATTGTGGAACTTGATAAAAAATTATCTGAACTTCTGAAATTATCACAGACTGAAAATTTTGAAATTTTGATAAATCTTTTGAAACGTGTAAAAAATATTGTGAAAGATGAAAAAAATGAAAATCTAAATATTGACAGTACTTTATTTGAATTGGAAGAAGAAAAGACATTGTATAATTTAGCAAATCAATTGGAAAGTATTGAAAATACAGAATTTTCAAATTATATTGAAACATTGTTAAATAATGCATCTACGATTAATCAATTTTTTGATAATGTAATAATTAATGTTGATAACAAAAAATTGAAAGAAAATCGTATTGCATTATTGAAAAAATTAGAAATTTCTATTGATAAAACGATAAATATATAAAAACTAAAAATAAAATAATAATAGAAAATCTATAGTTTGTTCAGTAAAATAGGCTTAGAAAAGAACTTACAATTTGTTAAAAATTTAGATGTATTTAGTTTTTTTGAGCTTGATTTTAAAGTAATTTTTGCTCAAAAAATCAAAAAAAAATAAATTTTTAAAAATGACTTGTAAGTCAAGAAAACTAAGAGTTTTACATAGTAAAAAGTGCTAAACATATAGCTTAAATCAAAGAATTGAATGATTTTTTTATTGACTTTTTATTAAAAAAATGTTATCATATATATGTAAAACAAAAAGTTTTAGCTAAAGAATGTTTTTAATGTAAAAGCTAAAGTATTGATTTTTTACCTAAAATGTTGTATAATTTATTAAGAGGATTAGGAGAAAACAGTACTAATTTAAAAGTTAGAGAAAACAAAATGAAATTCAGGAGGAATTGAAATGAAAAAATTAGTTATTTTAGGAACAGCTTTATTAGCTTTAAATGCTGTAGCATCTGAAGTCCAAGTTAAAGGTGGATATGATTTCTACAGAAAATTTAAAGCAGGTTCAAGTGAATTTAGTGAAGACTATAGATTTAAAAATGGACCAACACTTGGTTTAGAATATATCGTTGATAACCAAGGTGAATTTGAGTGGGGATTAGGAGCAGAATACAAATTATCAGCTAACTCTGGTAAAATCAAAAGAAGAGATGATAATGCTAAATTGATGAGAAATGTTCCAGTTTATGCTTTAGGTAAATTTAATTTAATCACAACTAACAATGGAAATGACGCATTATACGTATTAGGAAGAGCAGGATATAATTTTGCTAAAGAAACTAAAAATGTAAATAATGATGTTAAGGGTGGATTATATGTAGCTGCAGGATTAGGAACTGAATTTGGACCAGTTTCATTAGAAGCTATTTATGAAAGAGCAAACGTTAAAGTTAAAGGAACTAATACTGTAGGAGATGCATATAGAACAAGAAATTATACTGATTCAGTAGGAGTTAGAGTAGGATATAGATTTGGACAATTGAAAAATGACAGATCACCTAAAATTATAACTCAAACTGTGCAAGTACCTGTACCAACTCCAGTACCTGCACCAGCTCCAGAACCAGCACCAATTGTTAATAATACTGCAACATTACCATTTAGCTGTTCAGTAGAAGATAAAAAATGTGTAATTAGAGGATTTAAAGTTGACGGTAGAGTACCTAATGAAAACGAAGCTGCTGACTTGAGAACTATCGCAGGTGTAATTAACCAATTCGCTGATGGTGGATCAATTGATTTTGTTGGACATACAGATTCAACTGGATCAGATGCTTATAACCAAAAATTATCAGTAGCAAGAGCACAAAATGTTGCTAGATTGTTAAGAGACTATGGATTGAAAAACTCAATATCTTATGGAACAATCACTGGACAAGGAGAAAAAAATCCAGCTGATACTAACGATACTGTTGATGGAAGATACAACAACAGAAGAGTTGAATTATTCTTCCAAAACGTTGACTTTAGTAACGTAAGATTTATTAACCAATAATCTTTTAAATTAAAATAGAAATTTATAAGTATTCAGAGGGACATTTAATTATGTCTCTCTTTTTTTGTTTATATTGATTTTATAAAAAATTTATATAAATATTGATTTTTAATGCAATAAATGATATTATTTACATAGGTTTATATTCGTATTGTTTAAATTTTGATATTAAATATCGTAAAACAAAGCATTTGAACAATCAGGAAGGAAAGTTATGAAGGAAATTGTTGTGGAAATAAAAAATGAGCAGGGAGTTCATGCACGTCCTGCAGGGCAAATTGTAAATATTGCAAAACGATACAAAGTAACTTTGGAAATAGAAAAAATTGGAGAAAATGAAATTATTGATGGAAAAAATGTATTTGGAGTGATGACTCTTGGAGCAGCAAAAGGAGAACAATTAAAACTTAGGGCTGTTTCAGAAAATGGAGAGAACCTTGATGAAGAAAGTAAACTATTGGAAGAATTAAGACAAATAATTGAAATTGATAAATTTTTTGAAAAATAATTTTATAAACAAAATATAAAGAAGGGAGAAAGAACTAGCTAATATAAGTAGTTCTAGAGTACAAAATGAACGAAAAAGAATTTGAAGTATTGTTGGAAGATTATTTGCCAGAAGAAAAAAAATCTGGAGATGTAGTGGAAGGAGTAATAACTAGAAAAGAGCTTGATTTCGGATTTCTTGATTTGAATGCAAAAAAAGAAGGAAGAATTTATGCTAGTGAAGTTAAAGATTTTGAAATAGGAGATAAAATTGAAGTAAAAGTTTTAAGAGAAGATGAAGACAATATCATTGTTTCAAAATTTTTATTGGATAAGGCCAAAGAACTAGCCTCATTTAATGTAGACGACATTGTAACAGGAGAAATTATTAAGAAAATTAAAGGTGGATACACTGTAAGAATAGGAAAAAATGAAGCATTTCTACCATTTTCACTTGCCAGATTTGACAAAAATAAAGATTATACAGGACAAAAATTTAAATTTTTAATAAAGGAAAAAAATAAGAGTAATATAACTATTTCAAGAAGTGACTTAATAAAAATTGAAGAAGAAAAATATTTTGAAAAAGTAAATATTGGAGATGTAGTTACTGGTAAAATTAAGGAAGTATTCGATTTTGGTATTATTTTGGACTTGGAAGCAACTAGTGGATTTATTCATATATCTGAAATTTCTTGGGATCAAGTGGATAATTTGACTGAAAAATATGAAATTGGTAATGAAATAAGTGCTAAAATTATTGAGAAAGATGCTGAAAAAAATAGATTGAAATTAAGCATAAAACAATTATCAGAAGACCCTTGGGTTACATTTGCGGCAAGCCATAATGTAGGAGATGTAGTTGAGGCAGTTGTGAAGGATGTGCTTGATTTTGGGTTAGTTGTAACTGTTGATGGAAATTCTGGATTTGTACATGTGTCAGAGTTGGCTTGGCACAATGGAGCTAAAGAGCTTAAAAACTATAAGGAAGGAAACAAATTTTCTGCAAAAATTATTCAAATTGAAGATGAAAAGAAAAATGTTAAGTTAAGTGTAAAACAATTGTCAGAAAACCCTTGGGATACAGTTAAGGAAAAATACCACATCGGAGATATTATCGAAAAACCAATAACAGAAGTATTTGACTTTGGATTGTTAATTTCATTGGAAAAAGATATTGACGGACTTTTACATGTATCTGACTTGTCGTATAAGAGAGAAACTAACTTGTCTTCAAAATATAAGGCAGGAGACGTAATCAAATTTAAAATAGTTGACTTTAATGATGAAAAAAATAGAATTACTTTGAGTGCTAAAGCATTGCTTGATGACAGATGGGAAGTTCTTGAGGAAACTTATGACTTTGATAATGAGTTTAAAGGAAAAGTTATGAATGTTCAAGATTACGGAATTTTTGTAGAACTTGAAAAAGGAATCGAAGTGTTTATTCATAAAAATGAATTTTCATGGGACAGAAAAGAACATAAAGAATATAAAGTTGGCGATGAAGTAAAATTTAAAGTAATAGTAGTTGATAAACTTGATAAAAAACTTTCTGGAAGTATCAAGCAACTTGAAAAATCGCCTTGGAAGGAAGTTACAGAGCAATATAAGAAAGGGAATATTGTAAATACTGAGATTGTGGAAATCCAAGAAAACTTTGTACTTGTTAAATTGACAGACAGATTTAACGGAATTATACCAAAACGGGAATTGGCAGAGGAAGTTTTGAAGGATATTTCTGAAAAATTCTCTGTTGGAGATAAAGTTGAGGCTGTAATTACGGATATTAATGATAAGAGAAAATCAATTGCATTATCTGTAAAAAAAGTTCAGGAAATGGAAGAGAAAAAAGAGCTGGATGAACTTATGAAAGTTTATGGAGTCTAATTTTACAAATTCAAAATATGATAAAATTAAGAAAAAATTATAATTTTAGCATTTAAATATATATAATATATATAGTTAATTATAAAAAATAAATTTTACATAATTTTAAAAAAGTGCTAAAATATAAAAGTAAATATTAGAATACTGAAATACATGGAGGTAAAATTAGATGGCAAAGACAGAATTTATGAAATTTGCATATTTCGATAAAGAAATAGTGGAATTTGAAAAAGCAACAGTTAGTATTGCTACACACAGTTTACAATATGGAACAACTTGCTTTGGTGGAATCAGAGGATATTACAGAAATGGGAAAGTAGCGATTTTTAGACTGAAAGATCACTATATAAGATTAATGAATGCGTCAAAAATGTTAGGATTTGAATATTTTATAACTTGGGATGAATTTAAGGATATTGTTACAGATTTAGTTAAGAAAAACGATGTAAAAGAAGATTTTTATATGCGTCCATTTGTATTTTGTAAAGAGCCTAGATTGTCACCTAAAAAAGCAGGATTAGACTTTGATTTGGCAATTTACATGCTGCCGCTTGCAGATTATGTAAGTACAGAAGGCGGACTGAACTTAATGAGTTCGACTTATAGAAAGTATAATGATTCGGCAATTCCTACGAAAGCGAAAGCAGGAGGTTCATACATTAACTCGTTCCTTGCGACAAGTGACGCTCAAAGAAACGGTTATGATGATGCATTAATGTTTGATGATGCTGGAAACGTGGTAGAAGTGTCAGTTGCAAATATAATACTGGTTTACAGAGGGCAAATAATAATCCCTGATACTGGAAATGCAGCTCTTGAAGGAATTACAGTAAGATCAGCATTGGAATTATTAGAACACAATGGATATAAAATAAATCGTGGAAAAATTGACAGATCAATGGTATTCACAGCAGACGAACTGCTAGTAACAGGAACAGCAATGAAAATTACTTATGCAGAATCATTGGACAAACGTCCTATTGGGCAGTTAGACTTTAATGCAAAACCACAAGCAGGTAAATTTCATAAATTGTTAAAATCAGAATATGAAAAAGTAATCAATGGAGAACATGAATTGTCTTCTGAATGGTTATTTATTGTAGAATAAAGGTAAGTACACTGGAAATGTTTGAAAAAGGCATTGAAGGTGTACTTTTTTATTATCAATAATTTTTTTATTATTTTGAAAAAAACTTGTATTTAAGATAAATTGAGAGTAAAATGGAGGTGAAAGGGAAGTGATGATAAGAGAAAATTATTGAAAAATTATAAAAAACTGAAATTTAGATATAATTTTTTACGTTAATTAATTTAATTGTGAGAGAATTAAGGCATGCCAAAAGATTGAAATTTCTTGGGAAATTAAATAGTAATGTAAAATTTGGGAAGAGAGATGGTTATTTAAAAACGTCTCTCTTTTTGTTATTATAAAAAAATCTGATAAAAAAATTTGGATACAAAACTATAATTTTTTTGTTTTAATTATCAGGATAAACCTTTAATACAAGATAAGGGGTTGTGACAATGAGCAATCTTGCCAAAAAAAGAAAAAAACTAATATTAAATTCCATTATAAAATAGAAACTATATAAAAGTTTTAATTCTTTACTCATTCGTTATTTAAACGGGGAATAGTATTAGAACCTATTAAAAAAAATTATAATAAATTAGTTATTTAAATATTGTTTAGATTAAATCAAAAAAACTTTTAAGAAAATTATTTTCTCAAAAGTCTTATTTATAAATTTAAATATTCAAATCATTTTTTTTAATAAATTCTAACAACGCTTTACAACCTTTTACTACATCATCATAAGTTGTATCAAAATCGCCAGTAAACCACGGATCTTTTATTTCCCGTTTTTCTCCTGCGTATTCTAACAGCATTCTTATTTCGCCTTTATTTTTTCCATTTGTAAAAAGTTTGATATTTTCTATATTGCTTTCGTCCATCCCAATAATATAATCGGCATCCAAATCATCGTTATTTAAAATTCTGGAATACATTCCTTTTACACTTATTCCTTCTTTGGCGAGCCTAGTTTTAGTACCGTGATGAACTGGATTTCCGTGTTCCCATGAACTTGTCGCTGCTGAATCAATAATGATTTTGTCAGAAAGTTTTTCCTTTTTTACTATTTCCCGAAAGACTGCTTCTGCCATTGGGGAACGGCATATATTTCCTAGACAGACAAATAATACTTTTACCATTTTCACCTCTTTATTTTTTTATTTTAATCTAATTATTTTAATTTTTTAAAAACTTCTCCTATGCTTTCGTGTATAACTAAATTTGCAAAATTGTCCTGCTCAGTCTTGGATTTATTTATTAACACAAGATTTTTTCCTTGAAAATAATGTATAAGGGAAGCGGCTGGATACACGATAAGCGAAGTTCCGCCTATAATTAGTGTATCAGTTTTGGATATTTCGTTTATTGCTTTTCTAAAAGTATCTGGATTAGGAACTTCTTCATACAAAGTAACATCTGGTTTTATAATTCCGTCACATTTTAAACAATGAGGGATATTTTCAGTTTCACAGATTTCTAAAAATTCTTCCATATTGTATTTTTTACCGCAAATAACACAAGTATTGCTGTCAACAGTTCCATGCAGTTTCAAGACGTTTTTGCTTCCAGCCATTTCATGCAGGCAGTCGATATTTTGAGTAATAACAGCCGTCAATTTTCCATCTTGTTCCAGCCTTGCCAAATATTTATGAGCAAAATTCGGTTTTGCATTTGGATAAACAAGATGTTTTTTATAAAAATCATAAAATTCTTCTGGATATTTTTCATACATTGTGTGAGAAACAAGCTCTTCTGGAGAAAAATTCCTATCAAGTTTTAAATTGTAGACTCCATTTGCACTTCTAAAATCAGGAATGCCTGATTCTGTAGAAACGCCTGCACCTCCAAAAAAGACAACTCTTTTACTTTCATCAATTGTTTTTTGAAGCAAACTTATTTTATCCATTTTTATCACCTTGCTTTTTTACTTTGTTTTTCTATTATTAAATTCACTATTGAAATAGAGGGATCAAAAAAATTTATTGTAAAAAATTATAAATATTTCAATTTTCCTCTAAAATCTTCAATAGTTTTGTATCCTTTTTTATCCATAATATCTTTTAATTCGTTAGTTATTCTCTCAAAAGCAACAGGACCTTCCTTGTGTAAAGTTGTACCAATTTGAACCATGCTCGCCCCACATAAAATATGCTCAAAAGCATCTTGTCCTGTAAGAACACCGCCTGTTCCAATAATTTTAATAGAAGGATTCAATCTTTGATAAAAGGCGTGAACATTAGCAAGGGCAGTTGGTTTTATATATTCTCCACCAATTCCTCCAAATCCATTTTTAGGCTTTATTACAACACTTTCATCTTCAATTACAAGTCCATTTCCAACGCTGTTTATACAATTTATGAATGTCAATGGAAATTTATTGAATACTGCGGCTGCCTGATCGAAGTGAACAATATCAAAGTAGGGAGGCAATTTTATTCCAAGCGGCTTTTTGAAATATGAAAAAATATCTGCCAACAACTTTTCAGTAGTTTCCAAATCATAGGCAATTTGTGGTTTTCCTGGCACATTTGGACAAGACAGGTTAAGTTCTGTTATTCCCTTAAAATCACTTTCCTGAACTTTTTTTAGTAATGCGTGAGTGTCTTCTGTCGACATTCCTACAAGCGAGAAAAAGAAAGTTCTGTCAGGATGTGTTTTCTGTAATTCCAGTAAATAATCTAAATAGTAATCAAATCCCAAATTTGGAAGTCCCATTGAATTTATGCTTCCCAGAGCTGTGTCATGATACCTAGGCTCTGGATTTCCAGGACGGGACTGTAATGTGGCAGTTTTCGTGACAAATGTTCCAGCCTGTGAATTTATAAGTTGTTCCAATTCATTTCTGTCGTAGCAGTAAACTCCCGCTGCATTCATAAAGCAGTTTTCAAAATCAAAATTACCGATGGATGTTTTTGTAGTTGCCATTTTTCCTCCTAAGATTAATTATTTTATTTTTTTAAATTATAGATGTAAAGCTGATTTGTAGTATTGGATAGCCAATTTCAACTGTTCTGCTTCTTCGTAAAGTTTTGCAACTTCAATTACATTATCAGAAATTTTTAGATATTCGCTACCTTTCAAGTTTTGCTCAGCCACATCGAATTTTCCAAGTTTTATACAACATTTTCCAAAATTGAATTTAAGTTTTGCTTCGTCAATTTTTCTCATGTCAACTTTTGCATTTTCTCGTTTTTTTCCTTCAAAAAAATGTCCGTAGTTTGTGTAGGCAAGATTATAGTTCTTTTCATCAGCAAATATATTTCCAAGCAGTGCAAAGGCTTCCAAATGGTTTTCATCTGCAAGCAATGTTAAATAGTGTTTTGCAAGAGTCATATTATTTTTGTCGGTATAAAGTTTTGAAAGTACTTCCTGTGCTTTTTTATTATCAAAATCGTCTGCTGCTGTTTTAAGATGTCTTTCAGCAGTTTCGATATCCTGTTTTTCTCCATAAAGCTTTCCAAGTAAATAATATGATTCCCCATTATCTTTAGCTTTGTGTAAATATTCTTCAGCCAAATCAACTTGTCCATTATCATAATAAATTTTGGAAAGTAATACTTGAGCCTCCTGATCTCTTTCATCAGCAATAGGTTTTAAATAATCTATTGCTAGATTTTTCTTCTTATATAAATAATATAAATTTCCCAAATTGTATTGAGCTCTCTGATTTCCATTATTTATTGCCAATTTGTAATAATATTCTGCCAATTCAAAGTTCGATTTTCTTTTATAAACAGTCCCAAGTTTATCTTGAAGTTCAAAATCTCCACCATCAGCAATTTTTTTTAAATATTTTTCTGCCAAATTTAATTTATCATATTTCAGATAAATGTCAGCAAGCATAAGAAAGGCCTTTCTATTTCCACCTTTAGCTGCTTCTTTTAAATATTTTTCAGCTAAAATATCAGAGCCACTGTCGTAGTAGCTTTTACCCATTTCATATAATCGACCAGAATCATCATTTTCGATATTATCAAAACCTTCAAATTCCATATTTTCCATAAAACAAACCTCCTATTTTTTATTATTTATTTTTTATTGTTTCCAAATTTGAAATTTTACTATTCAAAGTTTGGATATTAAACTTAAACTTATTATATCTAGTAAAATCACTTTAAGTTGAATTTAAAAGTGATAACTATTCTAACCAATCCCTAAGTTTGGTTAATTTTTATTAGTGTAATTTTAAATAAGTTTGAACATACTATATTATACTATATTTTTTTATATTTGTCATACTATTTCAGAACAAAAAAAATTATTTTTGAAAATCCTTTGAATTGTTAGGAAAGTGTGATATAATCAAAATAAAATTTTTTAAATACAATTTTTGAAAACAGGAAGGAGAAAATTATGAAAAAATACAGTCAATTTGAGATTTTTAGATTTATTGGAGCATTGTCAGTTCTATATTATCACTTAGGGATACACAGTTCATTTTCTCTACCCAAATTGCCTTTTTTAATGGAATATGGAATTGTTTGGGTATTTTTCTTTTTTTTGCTTTTAGGATTTTTTTTAACATACGTTTATTCAACTAAGTTTTTTGATGCAAAAGTATTTTATAAGACAAGATTTTTTAAATTTTATCCAGTTTATTTTTTGTCACTTTTATTAACTTTAAAATTTCGTGGAACAATTATCTACAATCTTCTTTTAGTACAGTCTTGGATATTTAATAGATCCCTAAGTTATAATTCATCAGCTTGGTATTTGTCTGTTTTGACCTTCTTACTGCTTTTGTTTCCTGTATTACTAAAATTTCGTGGAAATAAGTATTTTGTATGGTTTGTAATAATTATTAATTTTTATGTTTATTATTTTTATAATTATCTTTTTCAACAAAATTCCAATAGTGGAACAGTACTTGAATTTATAAAATATAATCCGTTAATGTATATTAGTACTTTTTCTCTTGGTATGTTACTTTATGATAAAATAAAAAATATAAAAAAGCGAAATATTTATTCATTTTTTACAATAATTTATATTTTGTTTTTATTATTTATACCATATAATAAATTAATACCTTATAATTCTACTGTTATTGCTTTATTTTTTGTTCCTTTGATTGTATTTTTATATTTAGATAATTATTTTTTCAGTAAATTTTTAAGAAATAAATTTTTTATTTATCTTGGTGGACTAAGTTATTCAATATATGTACTTCATAGACCCTTGTATATTGTATTTGAAAAATTTGTAGGTGAGATTAAAAATTATACTGATTTTACAATTTACCTTTTTATGGTGTTTTTCATGGCAAATTTAACAAAATATCTAATAGAAAATAAATTTTATAAATATTTGTGTGAAAAATATATATAATAAAAAATGTACCTATAAACTTTGTAATATTTATTATTCAGTTTATCGGTACATATTCTTTTTTATTTAATATTTATTTTCTAGAGTTTAAAAATTATAAATCATTTTCTCTTAAATATTCTTCTATATCAAGTCCTGCAATTGCTCCACTTCCTGCCGCAATAATTGCTTGCTGGTATCTGCCATCTTGAACATCTCCTGCTGCAAAGATTCCAGAAGTACTTGTTTTTGAAGATTTTCCTTTTGTTACAATATAGCCTCTTTCGTCAATTTCTACTTTACCTTCAAGAAATTTTGTATTTGGAGTTCTTCCGATTGCTACAAAAATTCCATCTGCTGTTAAAGTTTCAGTTTCGCCTGTTTTGTTATTTATAAGCTCTATTCCTGTAACTTTTTCATCAGCCAGTACTTTTTTTGGAGTGTAGTCTAGTTTCCATTCAATTTTGTTGTTATCTTTTGCTCTTTTTTGCATAATTGCTGAGGCACGTAACATATCTCTTCTGTGAATAACTGTAACTTTGTTGGCAAATTTTGTTAAAAAGACAGCTTCTTCCATCGCAGTATCTCCACCGCCAATTACAACAACATCTTTTCCACGATAGAAAAATCCATCACAAGTGGCACATGCACTAACTCCTCTTCCAATATTTTCCTTTTCGTTTTCAATTCCAAGATACTTTGCACTCGCTCCTGTTGATAAAATTATTGTTTTTGCTTCTATGATATTTCCGTTATCCAAATGTAATTTAAATGTTTTCTTACCATTATTTTCTACATTTTCAATATCTTTTACAACTGCCTGTAGAAATTCAGTTCCAAAATTTTTTGATTGAGCCTTTATGTCTTCTATTAGCTGCGGACCTGAAATTCCTTGTGGAAATCCAGGAAAATTTTCAACTTCTGTTGTGGTTGTCAATTGTCCACCTGGTTCCATTCCATTTATTATTATATTTTTTAATCCTGCACGGCTTAAATAAATTGCGGCTGTCAGTCCTGCTGGACCTGAACCTATAATTACTGAATCATACATATTTTTCATCATTCCTTTTTTAGTGATTTTTTTATAAATTATGATTAAGAGATCATAATCACAAAGTTTCTTTTTTAATATTAAAGTCTAGCAAAATTGAAAAAACAATCGCTAGACTTCTTCTATAAATAAATATATCTTTAAATAACGTATTTTTGGTTTTATAATACTTGGTTTACTTCTTCATAAAGTGATTCTTTTGAGTGTAATCCAACTAATTTTTTAACAGGTTTTCCATCTTTGAATAAGATTAATGTAGGAATACTTTGGATTCCAAAAGATTGTGCTAATTCCAATTCTTCATCTACATTTACTTTTCCAATTGTAGCTTTTCCTTCCATTTCGTTTGAAAATTCTTCAATAATAGGAAGTTGCATTTTACAAGGTCCACACCATTCTGCCCAGAAATCTACTAGAGCTACTCCACTTGAAATACTTTGATCAAAATTATCTTTATTTAAATTTAATGCCATTTTACATCAACCTCTTTCTTAAAATCATTTTGTTAAGTTTTATAATTTATAGTTTATTTTTTAAAAAAATTGTGTTATACTGTTTTTAGAAAATCAACTATTCAATCAAGTAATTGAATAGTATCATATTTAAAATAAATTGTCAATACTTTTATTATAAAATTTTGAAAATATATCAAAATTTAATATCTATCTAGTCAAGGTTAAGTGAATTTGTAGATCAAAATAATAATTTTTAAGTTTGGTTTTAAAGAGATTTAGTATAAATAAAGAAAGCAAAAAGGAGCTGAATTAAATGGATAAAATATGTCAAAATTATAAAAATAGCCTATATTCAGGATTGTCAAAAATAGGAAAATGCCTGTCCAGTGAAAAAAGAATCGAAATATTGGATTTGCTAGTTCAAGGAGCAAAAACTGTGGAAAGTATTTCAAATGAAACGGGAATGAGCATTGCAAACACTTCAAGACATTTACAAATTTTAAAGGATGGAAACTTAGTTATTAGTGAAAAAAAGGGGAATTATGTTGTTTATGAAATCGCAAATACACAAATAATTGACTTGGTGTATCTTCTGATTGGGGTAGGAGAGCAGCAACTGGCAGATATTCAGCGGATACACAATGAATTTAATGATAGTTGTATGAAAATCCGTCCAATTACTTTGGAGCAGGCTTACGAAATGGTAAAAAATAAAGAAACTTTAATAATAGATTTACGTCCAGAAGATGAATTTAATTCAAGCCATATAGAAAACGCAATAAATATTCCAATGAAAAACCTTGAGGAAAATCTGAAAAAATTACCTAAAAACAAGGAAATAATTGTTTACTGTAGAGGGCGAAACTGTGCTTATGCAAATCTTGCTTCCAAATTTTTGAATGATAATGGATTTCATGCTTACAGCTTGAATCAAAGTTATTATGATTGGAAAAAATATGATAATTTTTGAGTTTGATTTTAAAAAATAAGAAAGAGACTATTTCAAAAAAATTTTGAGACAGTCTCTATTTTTTTAATATTTAAATTTTACATTTGAAGATTCAGGTCTTCCAACTGATTTTTTCTCTTTAACATAGTTTATAAATGCTGTTTCAACACCTAAATGTGTATTTACACCTTCTCTTCCAGGAGTTGAAGTAATTTTACCAAAAGTTGCATATCCGTCTTTTCCTGCCGCAACATATGAATTTGTTCCTACAGTATAAGTTTTTCCTGCATCAATTGGAATCCATTTATTTGTTTTCGCATCAAGTACTTCCACTTTTTTAACTCTTGTTCCTAGAGTTCCCGCCTTAGTTGCCTCAAATCTTATTGCAGCTCCATAAGGGAATGCTCCTGAAGATCCTCCATCAAGTGCAAAATTCAATGCATCTTCGATTACTTGTTTTATTTCTGCACCATTCATTTTCAGAATATAGATAGTGTTAGAAGTAAATGGAAGCAGTGTATATGCATCGTCATATGAAATTTTTCCTGGAGTTAAAGATATTCTTGTTCCTCCTGAATTCATTATTACCATATCAATATTCCCTGTTCCCATATTTTTAAGCATATGTAGAACTGTTTCAGATACAAGTGTTGTAGCTAAAGATCCCTCAGGATTTTTATCATTAGGAATTCTGTTTGCTGATCCACCAGGGATTTCCTGTGTTATATTTCCTATTTCCTTTTTACCAAGCTCGTTCTTTTCCTTTTTATATCTTTCAAGAACTTTCTGTGCAGTTGGATCTTCTTTTACAAATTTTATATCTTTACGGCTGTTTACATATTTGATAATATCTTCTCTTTCTTTTCCTTGAAGTTCGCTTTTTTCGCCTTTATCATTTTTAACTTCAAATGAGCTATCACCAATAACTATTGTAGGCTCTGCTTTTAGTTCAGTTATTACACCTTTATCATTAAATTTAACCTTCATATTTCCTACCAGATGAGAGTAGCTCCATGCTTCTGCAACATATACAGGTTCTCCTGCTGGAGACATTATTTTTTTAGGATATTCTGCAACAGGTTTTAATCCATATTCTGTATAACTTTCTCCCAATAGATAGTGAGTGTCTCCCGTAATAATAACATCTATTCCAGAAACTTTTTCAGCGATTTCAAGATTTTTTTCGTATCCTGCATGTGATAAGAAAATTATCTTATTAAGTCCTTTGGCTTGGAGTTCTGCTACCATTTTTTTAGCTGTTTCAACTTCATCATGGAATTTTATATCTTTTCCTGGACTTGAAGATTCGACGGTTTTTCCTACTACGTCTAATCCTACAATGGCAACATCTTGTCCATCTATTTTTCTAATTACATAAGGAGTCCATTTTCCCTCCAATATGCTTCCCTTATCAGGAACAACATTCGCTGAAACTACTGGTATTTTCAATTCATCAAGGAAGTTTTTTAAAACAGTGTTACCATCATCAAATTCATGATTTCCCAAAGCAAATAAATCAAAATGTCCTACATTCATAAGTGCCGCATCAGCTTTTCCTTTAAACAAAGTATAATACAATGTTCCAGAAAGAGCATCTCCTGCGTGCAATACTAGGCTATTTTTACTAGATTTTTTTAAATCTGCGATTCTTTGAATCATTCTTGGCATTCCACCAACATTGACAGTAACTTTTTTCCCATTAAGAACTAAGTCCATTTTTTCTTCTTCAAGATGTGAATGGTGATCATTAATGTGTATTAAATTCAGCTCCAATGTTTTAGCAGAAAGTTTGCTTTTTGAAGCAGTTTTTTTTCTAGTTGCTCCCATAGCTGATATGCTTATAGCTGCAGCGAGTCCTAATAAAATTAATTTTTTCATATTTCCTCCTTAAAATTTTTTATTTTTCAATATGATTATATCCTGACTTTTAAAAAAATCAAGAATAATTTAATATTTTTAAGTATATTCAAACTTCTTGAAAATTGAATCGGTAAAAATTAAACAAACTTAGGGATTGAGTAAATGATAACTTTTAAATTCAGTTTTAAAGTAGTTTTATTATAATTTATTTATCTAAATAATTTTCTCTTATTAAATCAAAATATTTATTTAATGATGGAGATCCAAAATCATTTAGCCATTCTTGCTTTGGAATCGTGCAGTATTTTGAATAATATTTTGTCGTAACGTCTATAGGATTTTTTTCATTCACGAATAATCCCTCTTCCTGTATTATTCTTCCGTAAGTACTTAATGAAGAATTAAATGTATCTATCATTTTTGTATGTTTATTGTCTTCGTGAAATGAACGAAGTAATACCTGTTTTATAATAAACCTGCACCGAAAGTCTCCTGGAAATATTTCTGGAACATTTTTAAAAGTGTAGTCAAATTTCTTATCTGTAAACGGATCTTTTATATTTCCAAACGAAACTATACTCACCATTAAAAATAAATACACTGCCACTTTTTTCATAAATAACCATCCTTTCTTTTTTATTCAAAAAACTATATTCAACTCATTAAAATAGAATTTTGTATGATGTGTTCATAACTTTTGAATTTAGTTTTAAAATGATATCATTATATTATAACCTGATTTTAAAAAAATGCACATAAATTTTTTGAAATTTAAAAAAATATACTAAAAATATATATTCCTAAAATAAAGGTGTTTATTTTTTAGGCAATTAGAAAAAAGGCAAAAAACAGCATAAATTAATAAAAAAATAAAAAAACTTTGAGATTTTCATAAATTATATGCGAAAAAATGCAAAAAAATGCTTGACTTTGTGAAAATTAAAGTTATAATATTAAAAAGGAATTATGTGAAACTAATTGAAACTAAAAATAATGTTTAGTTAGAAAATAAAAATAGTTGAAAATAATAGATAACTGCTTTAAAATAGATAAAAAATTTTAATAGTGTGGCACAAAATATAGAAGTTATATAAATTTTAGAGCAGTTTGAAAAATTTAATATTATAATTTTATTTGGAGGATGTTATGAACAAGAACAAGAAAGAAAATCAGATTTTTCTTACGTTGCAGACAATAGGAAGAGCGTTCTTCCTGCCAGTTTCGATTTTACCAGTTGCTGGATTATTGTTGGGTTTAGGTGCCTCATTTACAAATCCTAAGACAATAGCATTTTATCATTTAGATGGATTGCTTGCACAAGGGACACCTATGAATTATGTTCTTACTGTAATGAATAACGTTGGACTTGCAGTATTTGCTAATTTGCCTTTGATATTTGCGATGGCAGTGGCATTGGGAATGGCGAAAAAGGAGAAAGGGGTTGCAGTCCTCTCTTCTGGACTTTCGTTTATAATAATGCACACAACGATTAAAACATTATTGGTATTTAGCGGAAAAATTTTACCTGATGGGACTGTTTCGGAAAAAGTGTTGGATGGTGCGATAAGTTCCGTGCTTGGTATACAAACGCTTGAGATGGGAGTATTTGGGGGAATTGTAGTAGGACTTGGAGTTGCATTTTTGCATAATAGATTTTATAAGACAAAACTTCCTGCGGCAATATCATTTTTTTCAGGAGTTAGATTTGTGCCGATTATATGTACGTTTGCTTATATTGTTGTAGGATTTATTTCCTTTGCGATTTGGCCAGTTATTCAACAGGGAATATTCTCAATTGGAAGAGTTGTAACAGGTTCGGGGGACATTGGAATATTTATTTTTGGATTTATGGAAAGAATATTGATACCTTTTGGACTTCATCACATCTGGTACATTCCATTCTGGCAAACAGGACTGGGTGGAAGTGCAATGATAGACGGAGCAATGGTTTCAGGAGCACAGAACATATTCTTTGCAGAATTAGTATCGCCAAATACTACACGTTTTAGTATAGATGCGGCTAAATTTATGACAGGAAAATATTCATTTATGATGGGTGGACTTCCAGGAGCAGCTCTTGCAATGTACCATTGTGCAAAACCAAATAAAAAGAAAATAGTTGGAGGATTGTTACTTTCAGCAGCTTTAACAAGTTTTCTTACAGGGATTACGGAGCCTATTGAATTTACATTTTTATTCGTAGCACCTTTTGTATTTGTTGTTCATTGTATTTTTGCGGGAATTTCATTTGCACTTATGAGAATACTTGATATAGCGATAGGAACAACCTTTTCATGCGGATTAATAGACTTCACATTATATGGAATTTTGCCGGGAAGTTCAAAAACACACTGGGTTAGATTATTGCCGATATTTGTAATATATTTTGTACTTTATTATTTTTTCTTTAAATTTGTTATACAAAAATGGAACTTGAAAACTCCAGGAAGAGAAGACGATGATGAAGATACAAAATTATATACAAAAGATGATTACAATACTATGAGAGACAGCCGAAAACAAGGGGCAGTAGCAGAAGATACAGTTTCACAGGCAATTATAGATGGGCTTGGAGGACTCGATAATTTTGGTGATGTTACGTGCTGTGCAACTAGACTGAGAATGCGTGTAAATAATATGGATTTAGTAAATGAAGCGGCATTAAAGCGTACAGGAGCAATGGGAGTTATCAAAAAAGGCAGTGGAATTCAAGTTGTATATGGACCAACTGTGTCAGTTATTAAAAGTAATTTGACAGAATATATTGAAAAAATAAAAGAACACGGTATGGAAGCTTCATTTGCAGAAGAAAAATCAGGAAGAAATATAGATTTGAATGTTTTGAACTTGAGTGAAGACAGTGTGAATGAAAATTATGAATCGTTAGAGGCAATAAATCAGATAATTGCTCCATATAAAGGTAAAATCTATGATATTGAAAACATTAGTGACAAAATTTTTAATACAAAAGTTCTTGGAGATGGTTTTGCGATAGAAATTGAAGGCGATGAAATAATCGCTCCAACTGACGGAACAGTAGTAAATGTTTATACAACAGAACATGCCTTTATTATACAGGATAAATTTGGACATAATATTTTGATACATGTTGGACTTGGAACATCTGGATTAAATGGCGAGGGTATAAAATTATTTAAGAAAATAGGAGATACAGTTAAAAAAGGCGAAAAAATTGGTACATTAGATAGAAATGCGATAATAAAAGCAGGAATTTCATTAATTTCACCTGTAACTTTCTTAAATGTAGACAAGGCAAAATATGGTATAAAAGTTGAAAAAGCTGGAAATGTGGAAGCTGGAGAAGAAACTGTTATATTTATAACTAAAAAATAATCAGTATAATAAACCTCTATAATAATATAGAGGTTTTTTATACATTATTGAATTGTAGTCCGTAATAATTTTAGTGGATATTAATTAAAATTTATAAAAAGTTTTTCTTGAAAAATTTTCTAATATTCGATAGAATAAAAAATAACATAAAGATTGGATATGATAAAATGCTGAAAAATGAAAGACAAGATATAATTTTAATGAAACTTAATAACAAAGGTAAAGTTGTAGTTGGAGAACTTGCGATTGATTTGTCAGTTTCTGAAGATACGATAAGAAGAGATCTCGCTGAAATGGATTCGAAGGGACTGTTAAAAAGAGTTTTTGGAGGAGCATTGCCTTTAAACAGATATGCTTTGAACTACACAGAAAGGGAAAATTTTGAGCCCGAATTAAAATATGAACTGGCATTGAAAGGAGTAAAACTTCTAAAAGATGGCCAATTAGTGGCAATAGACGGAAGTACTACAAATTTGCAGCTTGCAAGGGCAATTCCTGTTAATTTGTCACTAACGGTAATTACAAACAGCCTTACTATAGCAAGTGAACTTTCTAATCATAAAAATATAGAAATAATAATGGTTGGAGGGAATTTGTTTCAAAAAATTATGACCAATGTGGGAGATTTGGCGGTGGAGCAGATAAAGGAATATTATCCAGATATTTGTTTTATGGGAGCCTATGCAATTCATCCAGTTATGGGAATAACAAGCCCTTATGAAAAGGAAGTCAGTGTAAAACGTCAGTTTATAAAGTCTTCAAGTAGAGTTGTGACGTTAATTATACCAAATAAATTTAATGTAATAATGCCTTATAAAGTATGTGATATGGAAGATGTTACGACAATTATAACAGATAAGAGCGTATCAGAAGAGATTCTGAAAGAATATGAAAAAATAGGAATAGAATGTATTTAATTGAGAGGCTGATGCCTCTTTTAAAATTATCAAATATATCAGTAAATACCTAAAAAATATGAATTTAATTTCCTTATAAAAAATAAAAAAATACAAGAAGCCAAAATTGCTAGCTTCTTGTATAAAGAGAAAACTTATCTATAAAAATTATCTAAAAAGATACATATTTATATTCTTTGTTCAGTTCTCGAAATAATATCATTTTGTGTAGTTCTGTCAAGTGTAACAAATTGAGCGCAGTATCCAGCAACTCTTACTATTATATCTCTATGTTTTTCAGGTTCAACTTGTGCTTGCTTTAATGTTTTTCCTGAAATAATGTTAAATTGAATATGCCATCCTTTTGAACTTATAAATGATTTTATTACATTTACAAATTTTTCAAACTGTTCTGCAGTATTTACCAATTCTGGTGAATATTTTTGATTTAATAACTGTCCACCTGTAATCATCAGAGTTGGCAATTTATTTACAGAATTTAATACTGCTGTTGGACCGTTTGTGTCAGTTCCCTGAGTTGGAGAACCTCCTTCTGCTGCAGGAGTATAAGCGTATCTTCCGTCTGGAGTGGCACCGCTCACTGTTCCCATTGGCACATTTGAAGAAATTCCAGATGTTGAAACTCCATAACCACCGTTTATTGGTCCTCTTCCGTATCTTGTATTATGGTATTTTTGAATTTCATCAATGTATGTCCAGTAGATGTTTGTAGCAAATTCATCCACTTCATCAATATCATTACCGTATTTAGGCACTTCTAATAATATTTTTCTGATTCTTTCCCCATTTTCACCTTCATAGTTTGTTTGTAGAGCATTGTAAACTTCTTCTTTTGTTAGGATTTGATTATCAAAAACAGTAGTTTTTAGTGCATAAAGAGAATTTGCGGCATTTGCAATTCCAACTTGAAGTCCTGAAATAATGTCGTAAACAGCTCCACCCTCTTTTGCTGAAAGTCCTCTTCCAATACAGTCATCAACAAGGCTTGATAATAAAATATCAGGAAAATCTTCTAAATGTGTATCAGACAATGCATCAAGTGCAACAGATAGTTTTGTATAGTGTTTCATATATTTTTTCCATGCTTCCCATAAATCCTCATAAGTTTCATAGTCAGTCAATTTTCCAGCTTTTAGCAATTGAAGTCCAGTTCTAGCGTCATAACCGTCATTTAATACAAGTTCAGTTGCTTTTACAAAGTTTAAGAAAGTCATTCCTGTACATCTATATCCCCATTTTCCAGGAACAGCCACTTCTACACATCCAACCATTGAATAATTGTAGGCATCTTCAATTTTTACGCCTTTGTTTAACAATGCGGGAACTATTATTTCATCTGTATGCATTGCAGGCATTCCATAACCTGTTGCAGCCACTTCTGCACATTTTCTGATGAATTTTTCTGGAGAATTTATATGAAATCTTGCAGATAGATTTGGTTGTGTAAGCTTGTTTTCTCCAACACTTTCCAGTATTAAATAGCTTAATTCATTTGTAGAATCTTTTCCGCTTGGAGTCGATCCTCCTATTGTAACATTTTGATAAGTTGGATAACCTGCACCGTAACCAGAATGGGAAGTTGAACGGACTTTTATTACAGAGTAAAGTTTTACCCATAGACATTGCAGCATTTCTTTTGCAAATTCTCTGTCTAAATCGCCTTCCAGTACATCTTTTTTGTAAAGTGGATACAAATATTGATCCACTCTTCCAAGAGAAGCTGAATGTCCATTACTTTCAATCTGAATTACTAAATGAATAAACCAGATTGCCTGTACTCCTTCCCAAAATGTCTGAGCAGGATTTTCAGGTACGTTTAGACAGTTTTTCTGAATCTGAAGTAATTCTTCTTTTCTTTGTGGATCAGTTTCCTTTTCAGCAAGTTCCTTTGCCAAATTTGCAAATCTATGAGCAAAATCAATAGTTGCCTGTGCTACAATTTCTACAGCTTTTAAGAAATCAATTTTATTGTACCCTCCATAAACTGTAATGTCTACTTTTTCCATAGAAGCCTTAGCTTCTTCAATTACACCTTTTAGTCCTTTTGTCAAAACCTTTTTAAAATCAGGTACAATATGTCCGTCACCAGAAGTCATATTTCCTTCACCGTGAATAATTTTTGCGATTCCAGCTTCTTTTATTTCCTGTGGCATCTGAGCGTGCGCTCTATCTTTTAATGTTTTTCCACGCCACCATTCACATATTTCCAAAAGTTCAGTAATTTCTTCTTCAGGAATTCTGAATTTATCTCCATCTCTATGGTCAAAGTTTCCTTTTTCCTTAATTTCATCAACAATCCAATCCACTGCATATTCTGGAAAAAGAGGTGCCGTTCTTTCATCAACAGATTGATTTCCCACAATAAGTTCTCCATCTTTTATGTATATTGTCATGTTTTCTAAAATTTCTTTAACTGCATAAGCACGAACAATGTATTTTGATTTTCCTTCATGTTCTTTGTATGCTTTTGTCAAAAGTCTTCCTCTTTCGACACTGACACCAGGAAATTTTGATAAAGCCGATTCTCTTAATTTTTTTACTCTTTCACTTTTTAAAACAAATTCTCTCATTATCTTATCCTCCAAATTTTATTATTTATTTAAATTTTTTATCCATTCAGTTTTGCCTTTAATCCATAACTTTTCATTATTTGTAAAGCATTATCGAGTTCTTCCTGTGTATGTTTTTCAAGTGTTTTCATCGGATATGGCATTCTCAATTTTCTATATTTTTCAAGTCCCATTGTATGATAAGGCAGTATATTTACTTCCAGTAAATTTAATTTTTTCAAAAATTTTGCTGTTTCGTGAATATTCTTCTCATCATCGTTTATTCCTTTTATAAAGGGAAATCTCATAATAATCTTTTTATGCCATTTTGAAAGTTTTGTAAGATTTTCCAAAATTAGCCCATTTGTAACAGAAGTATACTGTTTATGCTTTTCACTGTCCATATGTTTAATGTCAAATAATACTGTATCAGTTAATTTTGCAAGAGTTTCAAGTTCCCTGTAACTTCCAAAACCAGTTGTTTCAATAGCAGTATCTATATATTCTTCTTTTAATCTTTCAAATAATTTTGTTGCAAATGCTGCATTTACAAGTATTTCTCCACCACTTAATGTAACTCCTCCTCCAGAGTTTCTATAAAATTTTTCATCCTTCATCACAATTTTAAATACATCTTCAACTGTCATATCCTGTGCAACTTTTTTTAATGCACCAGCAACTGGACATACACGGCAGGGAGTATCAAAATCTTCACATAAAAAACGGTTATAATTCCAGAAGTTATCTTTATTTATAGTGATGGAACTGTTTTCTACCTTTGTACAATCTCCACATTTTGTACATTTTCTTGAATCCCAGTAAAATTGGTTTTCAATTTTTTGGGTTTCAGGGTTAGAACACCACAGGCATCTAAGCGGACACCCTTTAAAATAAACAACAGTTCTAATTCCTGGTCCGTCAAATGTAGCTCCTCTTTCAATATCTGTGACCAAAGCTTTCACATCCTCTACACCTCTTTTCTTTTAAAAATTGTTTCTGAAGTTTCATTTTGTTTCTTTATATTTCGATTTTACCCTATTTTTGAAAATTTGTCAATAGTTTTATAAAAAAATTTATATAAAATGTGAAAGTTAATTTAATTTATAAATAAGAAATAGATTTGTTAGTTTTGAAGTTGTTTTTAATTTGAAATATTTAGAAGAGAATATAAATTGAAATAAGATAAAAATTATATTATATACGATTTTGATATAGTATTAATTGTGTAGAATAATTTAGTAAAATAAACTAAAATATATGTAAATAAAAATAGAAAAAGCCAGTTCAAATTCAACTAGCTCTTGTCGTTGTTTTTTTCATATTATGATTGTTTCTTTACGTAATAAATACAACATAAAGAAAGTAATTATTCAATCAAAATTTTTAGAAAAGTTGAAAAAAAGCATTGACTTTTCTTAAATTATGTATTAAAATAATATCGAAATAAAACGAAACTAATTAAAATGTTAAATTGTTATTTCAATAAAAAAAGAGAGAGGATGATGAGAGTGCAATATTTTATTGATACAGCAAATTTGGAGAGTATAAAAAAAATCAGTGATATTTTTCCAATAGCAGGTGTAACTACAAATCCTACTATTATTGCCAAGGAAAAAAGAGATTTTAAAGAGATTATAAACGATATTTTTGATATTATTGGAAAAGATAAGATTGTGCATGCACAGGCTGTGGGAAGTACAGCTGAAATAATAGTAAAAGAAGTACAGCTTTTGCGTGATACTTTTGGAGAAAATTTTTATACAAAAATTCCTGTAACGCCTGAAGGAATAAAAGCTATGAAGATTTTATCAAAAGATGGTCATAAAATAACTGCAACAGGTATTTTATCACCACAGCAGATAATTATGGCAGCAGAAGCAGGGGCAGAATATATGGCACCGTATATTAACCGTTCTGACAACATTGGTGAAAATGGAATTGAAATTGTAAAAGATGCCTATAAAATTCTTGAAATGACTAAAAAGACTGATGAGGAAAAACTGGCACGGTACAAAAGAATCTTTGAACCTAAAATATTAGGAGCTTCGTTTAAGAATGTAAGACAAGTTCACGAAACTATTCTGGCTGGGTCAAAATCTGTAACAGTAGCTCCAGACGTTTTTGAAAAATTAATTTATCATCCTTACACAGACTGGAGTATGGATACATTTAATTCAGACTGGGAAAAAGTTTATGGAGAAAAAACATTGCTTGATTTGTTGAAGTAAATATTTAGAAGTCTTTAGTTCTAAAAAATTGCAAAGAAAAAAGAGAATAAAAGTTTAAATTGAATTTAAAATTTTAATATTAAAAAAAAATACAAATACTTGACAAAATAAAATGTATAAGTTATAAATTATTAAAAAGATATTTTATAGCATATAATTGGAGGTTTTTTAATGAATGAAGAATTGTTGATAAAAGGATTTGTAGAACTTATAAAAAATGCACCAGATGTGGTTGATAAATTAAATGAGTTAGATGTGTCTTTTCCAAATATTCCATTTCAAACGATGGGTGGAAAAGTTTTTTGGTTAACTCTAAAAGAATTTAATGGGTGGAAATTACAAAGAAATTCATTTACACAACATTACAGAATTTTAGATTCAAATGATATAAGGCAGGCATGGGGTAATGAAAAAGCTATGTTAAGATTATTTAGTCAGTTTAATAATATAAAATAATATTCCTTATAAATAACATATGTTATAAATTTTAATTTTTCATATTTTCTATAAATTAAAATTATAAACTTTGAAATATTAAATGAATTTTGGTATAATTTAGGTAACTATAAAAAAGTATTGGAGAACTTATATGTTTTTGGATGAAAGACTAGAAAAAATACTTGAAATTTTAAAAAATGAAAAAAAAGTAAAAGTTACTGATTTGGCAGAAAAATTTGATGTTTCGGAAGTTATTATAAGAAAAAATTTAAAAAGGCTGGAGCAGGAAGGGAAACTCAAAAGGACCCATGGAGGTGCAATCTTGCTAAAAGAACTTGCACATTCAAGTACTCTTGAAGAAAGAGTTATAAATAGAACAAAGCCAAAGGAAATTATAGCAAGAAAAATAATAGAAAATATTCAAAGCGGGGAAACAGTATTTTTTGATATTACAAGCATAAACTATATTGCAGCAGAATATCTTGCAAACTCTCAAAAAGAGATAACCCTTATCACAAATATGCCTAGCATAACAACACATTTTAATAAAAATTCAAAAATCAGCATAATTATGATAGGTGGTGAATACAACAAGGAAATTGGTGGAAATGTTGGAATAGAAGCAATTAATTACATAAAAAAATACAACGTGGATAAAGCCTTTGTTGGAAGTGCAGGAATAGATTTAGAAGCTGGAAAAGTGATGAATTTTGAAGCAAACGACGGAAATACAAAAAAAGAAATAATGAATATTTCAAAAAAGATATTTTTAGCAACTGAATACAGAAAATTGGGGATTTTAGGAAATTATAAATTTAGTAATTTATCTGATTTTGATACATTTATTTGTGAAAAAGATAAAAAAGATTTTTTGGAAAGTTATAAAAAAATATTCGATAAATCTGAAGTGGAAATTTTCTAATTTATTAGAAAGTTTTTAACATATTATCTAGTTTTAAGTAGTTTTTTATAAATCATAAATTTTTATATATTTGAAAAAAAGCCAGATGTAAAAATTTGGCTTTTTGTTATGTTATAAAATTTATCAATTATAAGTCAGCCTAAAAAGTTGACAAAACGCTAATAATTATAATCCTTCCCATTCTTCATCGGTTATTCTATATTCTGGATGTCTTCTTACATATTCTTCTTCAGACATTTCTCCTTCATACCATTTAGAGAAATCGGGTGCTTCAATTTGTACTTCAGTGCAGTCATATCTGCTTGCACATACAGTTCTGTAAACACTTCCGCTTGCTGTTTTGTATACTCTTCCATTAGTGCTTGTGCAAGAAACTGCTCCAATTAAAATTCCTAACATAATCATTATTTTTTTCATAATTTATCACTCCTTTTTTTATTTGAATGTAAGGTCGCCACTATATTGCCAAAACTCTATACCTATTCCAGCTGCTTTAGTCAATTCATCATTAATATAAATGGTATTATTATCTTTAAAATAAAGATACTGGCTTTCCATATACTGTACTGCATAATAAGTTGCTGGATCAAGATATTCAAAAAATATTACCCTTGGGCCAAGTGCTTGCCCTCTATGATAACATTGAGCATAGGCAATTAGCCTCCCGCCATCATCTGAGACTAATTCATCATTGAATCCGTTAGGCTTAACACAATAGGTATTATTGGTTGTAAAATTTCCGGATGCAAATACAAAACTTGAAATTAATAGAAGACTTACAAAAATAAGTTTTTTCACGTTGATACCTCCTAAAATTATAATTTTTATTTTATAAAAGAGTGTGTTTGAAAGCTATAAATCAATAAAATTTAAAAAGCTGAAATTACAAAAATGTTAATTTTACCAAGATTTTAAGTAAATTGTTATTAAGATCTACTAAAAGGTTCTCGAATATTTACTTTTTCATGTAAATAGTAATAGTATTTAGAATCTACTTTTTTATATAGTCTTTCATTGTTGTAGTTATATTTTCTAAAAATTATGTTTAGTTGGCTAAATAGATAATCTGACTCTTTGTTTTCATCTAGTTTTTCAATTTTATCGACAATTTCTTTATAGTCACCTTCATTTGTATTTGCTTTTAATTTCTTTACATAACAAATTTTTTCTTCAGAATCAAATTGAAAAATACAATAAATAGAGCTTTTAAGTTTTTCATTTGGCATATCAATTAGGTTTTTTATTTCCATTTAATTTTCCTCCTATTGTGAGTATAGATATTGATTTATAACTTTTAGACACACTCTTTTGTTCCTGTTTAAATAGTAGATTTTTTATAAATTTATTTATAAATGGAACATTTCTTTCATTGTTAAAATAAATAGTCGTTGTTAGATATTATTGAATTGTTAATTTTGCTCCTAATCCTATTTAGTAGAAACAATACCAGAAACAGCTATAGCAATACTAATAATTTTTTCATTATTTTTTCCTCCTTAAAATTAATTTTTTTTTTATTTTATCATTTTTTTTTTTTTTTTTTTTTTTGATTAGATAAAACTTAGAATAATCTTTTTGAAATAATTTGTTTTAAATAATTTAGAATCCCAAAACAAAAATAATTAACAATATTCACACTTTATAATAGATTTTTTTTAAAATGTATAGTAAAATAATTTTAAGAAAAAGTGATTGAATAAAACAATTTAAAAGAGTTTTTTATTTGATACTGAGAGGATGGGATACGAGATGGATGAAAAGAAAGTGCCGAAAAATGAATGGAAGATGACGGATGATGATATAGTGGATACCAAAGTACCTGCAATTGTGAATAAGAGCTATGACGAATTGCTTAAACAGCTGACTGACAGGATTAAAGAGAATAGGCTGGATGTGGACATGAATAAAATTGAAAATGCTTATATACTTGCGTATGAGTCACATATAGGACAAAGGAGAAAAAGCGGGGAGGATTATATTTTACATCCTGTCGAAGTTGCGGAAATACTGGCTGATATGAAAATGGATACAGATACTATTGTAGCTGGGCTTTTGCACGATGTGGTTGAGGATACTCTTATAGTTTTGGAGGATATTGAGGATAATTTTGGAAAAGATGTGAAAAAGTTGGTGGATGGGGTTACAAAACTTAGGAATTTACCGAGAACTGACAGCAAAAAATTGGAAAATAAAAGAAAAATGGTAATTGCAATGTCAGAGGACATTCGGGTTGTAATTATAAAACTGGCAGACAGGCTTCACAATATGCGAACGTTAAAGTACATGAAACCTGAAAAGCAGCAGGAAAAATCAAAGGAAACAATCGAAATTTATGCACCAATTGCTCATAGAATAGGGATGGCTAGGATAAAATGGGAATTGGAGGACATAAGTTTTAGGTTTTTATATCCAAATGATTATTACGAAATTAAGGAACTTGTAAATACAAAAAGACGCGAGAGGGAAGAATATACAGCAAAATTTATTGAAAAAATAAAAATAGAACTCAAAAAAAATAATATAAAGGGTGAAGTTACAGGGCGTCCAAAGCATTTGTACAGCATTTATCGGAAAATGAATGAGAAGCAAAAAAGATTTATGGATTTGTATGATTTAATCGCAATAAGAATTATTGTTGAGAAAAAGAATGAATGTTACAATGTGCTGGGAATAATTCACGATTTATTTATACCTGTTTTTGATAGATTCAAAGATTATGTTGCACAGCCAAAGCCAAATGGCTATCAGTCAATTCACACAACAGTGAAAGGGCCTAATAAACAGAATGTGGAAATTCAAATTAGAACTCAAGAAATGCACGAAATAGCAGAAGAAGGGGTTGCAGCACACTGGAAATATAAAGAAAAAAAATCGAAATCCAAAAATGAAAAATTTTATGCAGATGTAAAAAAATTGAAAGATTCTGTTCAAAATAAAAAGGAAAATGAAAAAAAAATCGAATTTGCACAGGAAGTTACAGGAGATGTTTTAAAACAAACGATATTTGTATTTACACCAAAGGACGATATTGTGGAAATGCCACGAAATTCCACTGCACTTGATTTTGCATTTCAAGTACATACGCAAATTGGATACAGAACGATTGGAGCAAAATTGGATGGAAAGATTGTTCAGCTTAATCACGTATTAAAAACTGGAGATAAAGTTGAAGTTATAACTTCTAAAAATATGAAAGGACCCGGAAAAGACTGGATTGAAATGGTAAACAACCACAGTTCCCGTGTGAAAATCCGAAAATGGTTCAAGGACAAGGAATTTGAAGAAAAATCAAAGGAAGGGGAACAGATTTTAGAAAAAGAATTTGATCGACTTGGACTTAAATTAAAGGATATGCTGGAAGACGAGCGTGTTTTTCTTTATATGAAAAAATATAACATTGGAGATAATAAAACTTTATTTTACAGATTTGGAACTGGAGATTTATCACTTGATGGCTTTATGAATAAATTTGAGGTAAAAGAGGAAAAAGCATTAGAAAAGGTGCTTGAGGAGGAAACTGAAAAAGGGCATCGTCAGAAGGAACGAAATCAAGGCGGAGTAAAAATTTCTGGGACAGAAAATACAATGTACCGTTTTGCAAAATGCTGCAGTCCTCTTCCTGGCGATGAAATACGTGGTTATGTGACACGTGGACGTGGAATCGCGATCCATCGTGTTGACTGCGATAATTTTATTTCTCTTATGAAAAAAGAGCCAGAAAGAGAAGTTGATGTTTATTGGGATGAATCTGCAATTTCATCCAACAGTACATACGAATTTAATTTCACGATAAAAGCCTCAGATAGAAATGGATTATTGTTGGATATTATCCGAATTTTAAATGAATACAAAATGAATCTAATAACTGTAAATACGAATAACTTTAAAGAAAATGGGAACAAACGAATTTTTATACATCTAAGAATAACCATTAGAAGCCGAGATGATTTTGATAGATTGGCAAATAACTTAAAATCAATGCCAGAAATAATAGATGTAATAAAGAAATAAAAAGATTAATTTTATAAAAAGGGGAGTCGAAAATGGAATTGAAAATAATAATAGGAATAATTATATTGTTTTTTTTATTGAAGTTTTTTATAAATATTACTAAAAAAGTATTGTTTTTCTTTTTTATAATTATTATTTTTATGATTGTTATAAATTATTTAAAATTGTAAAGTAGCTTAACATGAAAAGAATGCGATAGAAATTTGTTAAACAGTAAATCAAAAAGTTTTACTGTTTTTCTTTTTTACTTATTTTTTTAATTAAAAAACTGCCTTAATTTAAGACAGTTAATTTCATTAATTTTAAATTATTTCTAAAATGCCCAATTTCCTTTTCTAAATACAGGAACTCTTGTCCCATCTTCCAAAATTCCATCAATATCCATTTCCGCATCACCAATCATAAAGTCAACGTGGGAAATAGACTGATTAATGTGAGCTTTTTCTAGTTCCTCTTCAGTCATTTTTGTACCATCTTTTAGGGTAGTTGGATATGCAGCACCCAATGCCAGATGGTTTGAGGCGTTTTCATCAAACAATGTCTGGTAATAAAGAAGCCCAGAGTTAGAAATAGGGGAATCATTTGGCACAAGGGCAACTTCTCCAATTCTTCTCGAACCTTCATCAGTATCAAGCAGCTGCTTCAAAATCTCATATCCTTGCTCCGCTTCAAAATCCACAACTTTTCCATCCTTAAAAGTCAATTTAAAGTTATCGATGATATTTCCTTGATAAGAAAGCGGTTTTTTATTTGAAACATAACCATCTACACGGTCTCTATCTCCAGCTGTAAATACTTCTTCTGTCGGCATATTTGGCAAGAAATCCGCCCCTTTCGCATTTTTACTTCCAGCCGCTACCCAAATGTGATTTTTAGGAAGTCCTACTGTCAAGTCAGTACCTTTTGAAGTATAATGAAGTGCTACAAAGTTTTTATTGTTTAAAAATTCAGCTTTTTCAGTCAAATTTTGTCTATGTTCTTCCCAAGCCTTAACTGGATCAGTTTTATCAACTCTTACAGTCTTTAATATTGCATCAAGCAGTTTTTCCTGTGCAATGTCAGTATTTGCTTCATCTGGGAATACAAGTCTTGCCCAATCTGCCGAAGGATAGCTTGCAATTGTCCAAGAATTTACATCTGTCATAATGCAAGTTCGGTAATGTTTATAGGCTTCTCCTGCATTTTTTGTCAATGCTCCCAGTTTTTCAGCATCAATTCCAGCAAATAAATTTGGAGAACTGCTTAAAATGTGGATAAATACGACATTATTGTCAAGATAATCATTTCTTTCGTCAATTGCCCATTGTGGGATGTGTGAATAGACTTCTTTCGATTGATATTCAGCATGAAGTCTTGATAATTTATCATCTGTCAATTTTACGTGAACATCACTTGCTCCCGCTTGATAAGCTAATTCTGTAACCTTGTAAACTAATGGCAAAGCATCAGTTGTACAGTTTACCCAAACTTTTTGTCCTTTTTGTACATTTGCTCCAATTTTTACAATTACTTCTGCATATTTATTTAATTTTTCTTCAAAGTTGTTCATTTTTATTTTTTTCCTTTCAAAATTTGTTATTATTCATGTTTAAGAGCATACCCAAAATCTAACGATACTGTTGTGCCACTTAACATAATGTTATCTCTATAATGTCTAGTAGGACTGGAATATGTTCTTTTTGCTTTTTGTATAGATGTCAAACATTTGTTACAAAAATGTATTAAAAAAAATGGTAAAGAGTATAATATTTTTTAATTTACTATTGATAAAATATTTTCATTTTCTCATTTTCCTCATTATCTTTATAAAACTGTAAATTATTATATTTTTCATCTTCAAAAATAATAAATTCATCCTCCTCTGAATTTGGATTGCTATTTTTTAAGTTTTTTAATCCTTTATAAAAATTTTTTATGGATTTTTTTGCTTCTTTTACATAACTTTTATATTTATCAATATCCATATTTTCATCTTTAATTTCTGAATCTTTTATTTTCTCGGCTTGAGATACTGCTAATTTAAAATCTTTTCCTAGTATTTCCAGTTGATTTATTAAGTTATCATTTTTTTCATCTGCAAACTCATCATCATAAAGTTTTTTATTAATTAGAGAAATAATGAATTTTATTCGGAAAATATTATATGCGGCAGTTTGTCCGTTATTTTTTAAATTATTTAGTAAATATTTTGCTGATAAGGACTCTAAATTTTGAAATTTTGATTCAATGTCATAAGAATCGTATGATATACGGATTTCTTCGTATTCTTTATCTAAAATTCTGCCTTTTTGAAAATTATCTTTCTTATATTCGTTATTTTTATAATAATTCTCAATTTCTTTCATTTTTGAAATTTTCTTTTCAGCATATTCAAAATATTCATTTAATGGTTTTTCAAAATCTTTTAAAACACTATTATTTTGAATCATATTTTTGAAATATTTTTTTGTTTTTAAATATTCTTTTTCTATTGGATTTACTGGATATTTTGCTACAAATTCCCGTATGTTTATTTCTGAAGGAATAAAAAATTCTTCTTTTTTCCCTTTTTTTATCCTAAAATACATGTCATATCTTAATTCATATTCAAAAAATAGATCTTCAAATTGCCTAACATCTTTTAATGAACTTAAAGTTCTTAATTCATTTAACGGCATATTTTGAAATTTTTCAAATTTTATTTTTTCTTCTTCAGTCATTTTATCAGATTGCGTTTCTTTTAAATTAGAACCATTATTACAGCTAAAAATAAAAATAAATGTAAAAATTAACAAAAAAAATTTTTTCATAACACCTCCGTAAAAAAATTAATCTTCAAATCCATTTGGATTTTTTTTCTGCCAGTTCCAAGAATCTCTGCACATATCCTCGATAGTGTATTTTGCTTCCCAGTTTAATAATTTTTTGGCTTTTGAGGCATCAGCATAACAAACAGCAATATCTCCTGCTCTTCGTCCATCAATTACATAAGGAATTTCTTTTCCAACAGCTTTTTCAAAATTATGTAGGATTTCAAGAACGCTGTACCCTTTTTCACTTCCTAAATTTATTGCATCAAAACCAAGATTTTCATTATTAAATAAATAATTTAATGCTGCTGAATGTCCTGCCGCCAAATCATTTACATGAATGAAATCTCTTATACAAGTTCCGTCTAGAGTGTCATAATCGTTTCCAAAAATATGTAATTTATCGAGTTTTCCTACTGCAACTTGAGTTATGTAAGGGGAAAGATTATTTGGAATTCCATTTGGATCTTCTCCAATTCTTCCACTTTCATGGGCACCTAATGGATTAAAGTATCTAAGTGCAATAATGTTCCAAGTCTTGTCAGATTTTGCTAAATCCATTAAAATATTCTCGATAATTACTTTTGTACGTCCATAAGGATTTGTAGCTTCTCCCATTGGATCAGTTTCTACGAAAGGGACTTTATCAGAAGTTCCGTAAACCGTAGCCGAAGAACTGAATACAATATTTTTTACATCAAATTCTTTCATTACTTCAAGTAAAGTAACCATACCAAATAAATTATTTTCATAGTACATAAGTGGTTTTTCCACAGATTCTCCAACAGCCTTAAATCCAGCAAAATTAATTACAGCATCAATTTTGTTTTCATTAAATATTTTTCTCAAGCCTTCCTTATTTTTTATATCAAGTTCATAAAAAGATATTTTTGTTCCAGAAAGTTCTTCTAAAATTGAAATAACCTTTTTGCTTGAATTGCTAAAATCATCAACTATAATAGGATGAAATCCTTTCTTTATCAAGTCTAAAACCGTGTGAGAGCCGATATATCCTGCTCCTCCTGGAACCAAAATTGTTTTCATAAAAACATCCTTTCTTTCTAAAATTTCTATTTTTGTATGTAAGAAAATTTTAAAATTATTAAATTAACTATGCAAATTAATTTTTTTCATGATTTCATCAAAAGTTTGAAACCCATTTAATGTTTCTACAATTTCTCCATCCTTAAAAAGAATAAGCATAGGAAGTCCTCTTATCTTAAATTTAGTTCCAAACTCAGGATAATCATCAACATCAACTCTGGCAATCCTGCACTCGGAATTATTAGCCACTTCAGAGAGAACCTTTTCAAGCATTTGGCAAGGTCCACACCAGATAGCATAAAAATCGACAAGTGTAAGTCCAGTATGCGAAATTATTTCATTTTCAAAGTCTTCTCCAGCATAATTGATGATATTATTCATATAACTTCACCTCTATATTTTAAATTTATATTTTCTATTATTATATCAATTTTAGTTAATTTCTGCAATTTTATTTTTTTCAATTTAGAGTTGTAAAGTGAGTTATCACTAATAAATATTTGTTTTAATCCTTTTTTATTTCAAAAAAATTTCATATTTTTTATTTTAACAGTTAATTTGGTTAAAAATCGGAGACTTATATAAGATATATAAAAAATTTAACAAGAAGAATTGGATTAACTAAGAAAAAAAGAAGAAGAGAGGGGAAGAAATAAAAATTAGGAAAAAATTTTTCAAAAAATATTTTGATTATCAAAATAAAAATATTTAATTGTAAAAAGTCCAAAAACATTATATAATTAAAAAATAACGTGTGTTATAAGTTTTTTGAATACATATTAAAATATAAAAAAATCAAGCTAGTTTAAATTAAATAGATACAATTTTTGGGTTTGGTTTTACAGGATTTATCACAAGCAATAAAGGAGGTTTTATGTTTGAAAAATTTCGGTTGAAAAAGTTATCTAAAGTTGTGCAAACAGTTGTTACACAGTTTTTTGAACAGGTTACAAAAAAAGATTATTTGGCAACTTTTTCTAAAATAAATTTTTTAAATATTGAAAACGTTGCATTATTATATGAGAAAAATAAAAAAATTGTGATAAATAAAAGTGATGAATTTTTGAAAATGCTGGATAAACATATTTCAAATTCAGGGATTGATTTATCGTTTTTGGAAAATGTTGATTTAAAAAGGCTGGTAGAAAATTTTGAACGGCTTTGTGCCAATGGGTATATAAATTTTATTGAAAATGATATTAGAAAAAAAATAATTGAAAAAATAACGAAATTAATATATATTTTGCCTAAACTGCATTTTTGTAATGTAATTTTAAATTACACTTCAGTAAGTGAAAAAAAGAAGATTAGTAGGGCTCCACCATATAATTTTTAAAAATAATCAATGTTAATAATTTAGAAAATTATAAAATTGGAGGAAATCAAAGTGAACGAAGTAACGGAAATTAAAGAAGAAAATTCTGAAATTTTAAATGAAAATAAAAAAATCGAATTAAAAGGAATAAAAATTGGGAAATATTTTATTGAAAAGCCGATAGTTCAAGGTGGAATGGGTGTTGGGATCAGCTGGGATCAGCTTGCTGGAAATGTAGCTAAAAATGGATGCCTTGGAACAATAAGTGCTATTTGTACTGGATACTACCAAAATATGAGATTTGTGAAAAAAGCCGTAAATGGTCGTCCTCTTGGGACAGAAAATGCATATAATCGTGAAGCACTTTTTGAAATATTTAAAAATGCAAGAAAAATTTGTGGAGATAAACCGCTTGCGTGCAATATTCTTCATGCAATAAATGATTATGAGAGAGTGGTAAAGGATGCTCTTGAGGCTGGGGCAAATATTATTGTTACAGGAGCAGGGCTTCCATTGGAACTTCCAAGGCTTGTAAAGGATTATCCGGATGTGGAAATCGTGCCGATAGTTTCATCAGCCAGAGCTTTGAAAATAATCTGCAAAAAATGGAAAGCTGCTGGGAGAATGCCGGGAGCAGTAATTGTGGAAGGACCGAAAAGTGGAGGACATCAAGGTGCAAAATATGAAGAATTATTTGCTCCTGAACATCAGCTGGAAGCGATTTTGCCGCCGATTAAGGAGGAACGTGATAAATGGGGAGATTTTCCTATTATAGCGGCAGGTGGAATATGGGACAATAATGATATAAAAAATATTATGGCACTTGGAGCTGATGCCGTTCAAATGGGTACAAGATTTATCGGTACTTACGAATGTGATGCAAGCGATGTTCTAAAACAGGTTTTGCTCGATGCAAAAGAAGAGGACATAGTAATTGTAAGTTCGCCAGTTGGCTATCCAGGACGTGCTGTAAAAACGAACTTAGTTCAAACATTAGAGCCTAATACAAAAAAAATAAAATGTATAAGCAACTGTGTATTCCCATGTGAACGTGGAAAAGGTGCAAATAGAGTGGGATACTGTATTGCAGATAGCTTAGGAGATGCCTATTTAGGTAGGCTTCAAAGTGGATTGTTCTTCTCGGGAGCTAACGGATGGAGATTAAAGGAAATTGTCCATGTGAAGGATTTAATAGACGAACTTATGATAGAAAGTAATTAGGATTATAGTAAATAATCAAGAACAAGGGGGATGAAATAATCGAATCCCCTTGTTTTCCGCTTAGTATTTATGTTGATTAATTTAGGTAAAAAAATAATTAAAATTTGAATTTTTTAGTAAAAGTCAAGGATTGTTAAATTTAGAGTATGTCTTTTATTAAAGAATTGAAATATAATTTAAAAAGTTAAAAAATAAATTGGAGAGAGAAATGGCTAGAAATAGAAGTATAAAGAGGATAATCAATATTCTTTTAAACAAAAATGTTGAAGAAACAGAAGAAAAAAAGAAAAAAACTATAAAAAAACATCATCCGATGAAACCAATGACAAAAAACACCGAATTAAAGGAACTTAAAGATGCTGCTCTTTTATATGTGCCACTTTCGCAACATATAGGAAGCCCTTCCATTCCAGTAGTAGAAATTGGAGATTATGTAAAAAAATATGAGAAAATAGGTGAAATTTCAGGTAATATATCTGCTAATATACATTCACCAGTTTCAGGCGATGTTGTTGACGTTGTTGAGCATTTTATTGCTAATGGAAATAAAGTGAAAACTATTATTATTGCAAATGATTTTAAAAATAAGGAAGAAAATCTTGTAAAAAGGGAACTTCGAGATTTAAAATTAATAAAAAAAGATGAAATTTTTAAGATAATAAAAGAGGCAGGAATAGTGGGGCTTGGAGGAGCACAGTTTCCGACTCATATAAAATATGATATAAAATTTAGAAAAGTAGAAACATTTATAATAAATGGAGCTGAATGCGAGCCATATTTGACTTCTGATTATTCTGTTATGAAAAATTACACAAGTGAACTTTTCCGTGGATTGAAAGTTATTCAAAAATTACTAAATCCAAAAGAAATGATAATTGGAATAGAAGAGGAAAATAGCGAACTGATTGAAATTTTTGAAAAAATAGGAAAAGAAGAAGAATTTGATTTAAAAATTCAGTTGTTGCCAACGATTTATCCACAAGGAAGTGAATTGCAGCTAATAAATACTGTTACAGGTAAAAAAGTACGAAAAGGTGAATTACCATTAGAACAAGGTGTAGTTGTAAGTAATGTAAGTACAGTAAAGGCAATTTATGATGCATTTTTTGAAGGGAAACCACTTATAGAAAGAGTTGTTACAGTATCTGGTGAAGAAGCAAGAAATATAGGAAATTATAAAATAAAATTTGGAACTCCACTTTATCATATTGTAAAAGAATTGGATATTCGGAATGAAGAAAAGGTTATTTTTGGTGGTCCTATGATGGGAATGGAAATTTTTGATTCTCGAGTGCCTGTGATTAAAGGGACTTCTGGGATACTATTTTTAAGTCCAGAAGAAATTGAAAGGAAAAATTGTATTTCGTGTGGATATTGTGTAGAAGCCTGTCCTATGAATCTTATGCCTTTTGAATTTGCTGATTATTATGAAAAAGGGAAATACGAACAGATGGTTACAGCGAATATTCAAAATTGCATAGAATGTGGAGCATGTGAGTTTGTATGTCCATCAAGAGTTCCATTAATAGAAAGCATAAAAACAGGAAAAGCAATTTTGTCGGAAATGGAGGCGAATAAATAATGACAGATGAAAAAACGCTGTTAGAAGAAATACTAGATGTAAGAAAAAAAATTAAAAATGGACTTTTGGATAATGATGATACAGTTCACCATTCAGAAACCGAAAATTTGCCTAAAAAAAGGAATATTAATCAGCAAAATTTGCATAATAATGGTAAAATAATAAAGCTGGAAAAAACACGAAATGAAAAAACTAAAAGAGAAACAATTAAAAAAGAAGTAAATGAAAAAGCAGAAAATGAGGAAAAGAAAAATATAAAAAAAATAAAAAATACAAATTTAAGTAAACCAAAAGTATATGAAAAATCAAATATTTTAAATGAAAAAAATTTAGGGAAACAAGATGAAAAAATTAAACGAAGAAAAATAATAAGAACCTTTTTTAAAAAAAGAGAAATGAAAAAAATGTCATTTAATCCATTTGTACGAACAGATGTTGAAGTGAGAGATGTTATGAAAGATGTTATTATATCTTTATTCCCTGCTTTAATTGCAGCTGGACTTGTTTATGGGTTAACAGCTTTATTAGTAATAGTAACTTCTATTTTTTCAGCAGTAATAACTGAAAAATTGTTTTCAAGAATATTTTTGAATGACAAGGATTCTGCACATGATTTATCAGCAGTAATCACAGGGATTTTGATGGCTTTGACTTTGGCACCGTTAACTTCATTACCAGTTGTTGCTTTTGGAGCCAGCATGGCTATAATTTTTGGAAAACTGATGTATGGAGGGATTGGGAAAAATGTACTTAATCCAGCGGTAGTAGGACGTGAATTTATGACAGTTTTCTTTCCAGCAACAATGTCTTCTGGAACTATTTGGTTTAGTCAAGAAGCACTAAGATTATCAAAAATAAATTTCTTTGTAAATTTTCAGAAAACACCTATTATGAGCTATTTAGACGAACTATTGTTAACTTCTTCAGGTTCATTGGGGTCATATTCTGCATTTGCATTAATTCTGGGAGGGCTGTATTTATTATTAAAAAACCGTATTTCATGGCATATCCCTGTAACTTTATTTGCTACATCATTTATAGCCACAATGATTTTAAAAGATGGAATTTCTGTTTCAATGGGAGGACTTTTATTAACAGGAATATTTATGGCAACTGATATGCCGACAAGTCCATCATTTGCAGCCGGGAAGATTTATTATGGAATAATACTGGGTGTTGTGATTGTGCTTCTGTCAATGCTTGGAGTAAAAAATGAAACATTATCGTATGTATTGTTAATTTTGAATCCGTTTACGAGATATATAAATAAAGTGTTCCGTCCTGTTGTATTCGGTTACGAGGTGAAGGAAGAAGTGGTAAAACAAGTTGGAAAAGGAATATTACTGACACTTGTAATTATTGTTTTTGCATTAATTTTTATAGGGTTACATAAGATAGGGGCTATTCCATATTTAGTTTATTTATATATTTTAGTGTTAACATTGCAATTAATAAGAAGTGATAGAAATAAAAAATTTAAGTAAATAAAAAAGGAAATTAGCTAAATAATTAACTTAATTTCCTAAAAAACAAATTTGTGCAAGGATAATGGAAATAAAAATCCTTGCATTTTTTGTTAAAAAATAATACTTGCTTTTTCCCTTTCAAAAATTAAATTTTTATCAATTTTTTCATTCGCATCTTCCATAAAATCAATAAAGTGCTTTTGATTTTTAGATTTTTGATTCAGCATTTTCAGTTTATTTTTAGTTTCAGAACCGAGATGGTTGTCTTCTTTTAAAATATTTCGCACATCCTGATTCAGCACAAGTACTTCATTTATCGAAATTCTGCCGCTGTATCCATTGGAGCATTCACTACAACCTTCTCCCATACATTTCTGGCATTTTTTTCCAACCAGTCGTTGTCCAATCACGCCAATTAACGAATCTAATATCAAATATTTTGGAATACCCATATCCACTAGCCTGATTAATGTGGAAACAGCGTCATTTGTGTGAATTGTGGATATAACAAGATGTCCTGTTAATGCAGCTCTTACAGCAATTTCTGCAGTAACTTCATCACGAATTTCTGAAATCACTATAATATCAGGATCGTTTCTTAACGTGGCTTTTAAAACTTCAGCAAATGTTACTCCAATATTCTGATTTACCTGTATCTGAACAATTCCTTCAATTTTACTTTCAACAGGATCTTCTACAGTTATGATTTTTTTTCTTCCGTCATTTAACATAGTTATTAGAGATTTTAAAGTTGTGGATTTTCCAGATCCTGTCGGACCACTCACCAAAATCATTCCATATTTTCTAGTTAAAATTTCTTTTAACATTACTATGCTTTGATTTGAAAAACCAAGTGTTTCAAGATTTATATCTTCTAGATAATTTTCAAGAATACGTAAAACCATAGTTTCTCCACCGATTGTTGGCATGTAGGCAGCTCTTATGTCGTAGCGTTTATTAAGATTTTTTATATTAAATAAAAAAGAAAAGCTGCCATCTTGTGGCTTTCTTTTCTCTGCAACATTCATTCCTGCCAAAATTTTTATTCTGGCAATAATTTCGGTGATATTTTTTTCCAGCACTTTTTTATTCACAGTTTCATATAAGTTTTGGCTTTCCATAAGGTATCCATCAACTCGATACTTTATTTCCATTCCTTCAAGCAAATCAAATTTTATGTGAATATCACTGGCACGTTCCTTAAATCCAGCTTTTACAATTTCATTTAGATAAGAAACCGTATCATTTGATAATATACTGTTTTTATTATCTGCAAAGTCTTTAAGTTTTACTTTTTCGTTTATTTTTTTATTCATTGTCCTCAATTTTCCTTCCCGCTTTTATATTTTTACCTTTTATTTATTTCTTTTTAACACTTCCAGAATTAAATTCTTCCAGCACTACTTCTGTTTGTTTTGTCAATGTTTTAAATAATGCTTTTTTTATCAAATTGTACCATTTTAAAGTAGCACGTTGAGCGTCAATCCCCTTTAATGTTTCTTTTAGCTGCAATTTAAAAAAGTCAACTTCTTCGTAAGAAAGTTTTACATTTTTAGTTTTTTCTTTTTTATTTGCCTTTGTTATTTTTACTTCATTTTCTAAATATTTGAAAAAAGCAAATACATTTGGAAGCTGTTTTTCGTATTGCCCCATCATTTTTCTCATTTCCTCGATCATTCTTGTCAGATAACTTCTTGACATTTTAGAAAACGTAACATTAACTTTTCTTTTTCCTTTTCCAACTTTCTGCACAATCTGCTGCATTTTCGCTTGTGATTTTGCATTTATTAAATCCATATTGCTAACAGTATTTGGATTTACCATTTTTGCCATAAAAGACTCCTTTCCATTTATTATTTTTATATTTATAAAAATTTATTAAAATTATAATTATTCTACTCAAATATTTAACTTTTGTCAATTTAATCTTAAATATTATCATCTAAAATTATTGATTATTTCGTCAAATGCAATATTTCCTTCTCTTAATAATGTCAATTTTCCATCTTCATATTTCACAATTGTGGAAGGTTTTCCTGTTAGTTTCACTTTTTCATTTGAAATAATTATATCTACATTTTTTATTAGTTCTTGACTTAGATTTTCTACTTTAGTGACAGCATTTTCACCTGAAATATTTGCACTTGTGGTTAATAAAACGCCTCCAGATTTTTTTATTATTTCAAGGGTAGTTTCATTTTTTGGAATACGAATTCCAATTGTTTCCATATTTTTATCAAAATGTTTTGTAAAATTCTGATTTGCGCGAAAGATAACAGTCAACTCTCCCGGCCAATATTTTTTGAGGATATTTTCAATTTTTTTTATATTTTCATCAGTTTCGTTTATTAATTCTGCTAATTTATTTTTATCACTGATTAAAGCGATTATTTTTTTTGAGAAATCCCTTTTTTTTATTTTATAAATTTTTTCCATGTATTCTTTTTTGGGAAGAGTGCCTATTCCATAAACAGTGTCTGTTGGAAATATGGCAACCCCCCCATTTTTCAAAATACGTACTGCATTTTCAATTTTATTCATCATTATCATCGTCAACTGGCATTTCAAATAAGTCACTTATTGGACTATTTTTCGAAATTCTTTTTATTATTTCTGCAAACATTTTACTTGTTGATAAAATTTTTAATTTATCAAATTTTCTGTCTTCAGGTAATTGGATTGTGTCAGTTACTACAACTTCTGTAAAAGCTGAGTTTTTTAACCTTTCAATCGCAGGGTCTGAGAATACAGCGTGTGTAGCACATGCGTAAACTTCTGTTGCTCCTTTGTCAATTAGAGCCTGTGCCGCATTACATATTGTTCCAGCTGTATCAATCATGTCATCAATTAAAATAGCTTTTTTCCCTTTTATATCTCCAATAATGTGCATAACTTCCGAAACATTTGCTTTGGCACGTCTTTTATCAATTATCGCAAGTGGCGTATGTAGCCAATTTGCAAGTCCTCTCGCTCTTTTTACACCACCAACATCAGGTGAAACAACAACAGTGTCTTCTGGGTGAAATCCATATTTTATAAAGTGTTTAGCCAAAATTGGCAATGCTTCCATGTGATCCACTGGAATGTCAAAAAATCCTTGAATTTGTCTTGCATGTAAATCCATTGTGATTACTCTTGTAGCTCCTGCGACAGTAAGTAGGTTTGCAACAAGTTTTGATGTGATTGGCTCACGTGGACTTGCTTTTCTGTCCTGCCTTGCATATCCGTAATAAGGAATTATCGCAATAATTTCTCTGGCTGATGACCTTTTAATCGCATCAATAAAAACTAAAAGCTCCATAATACTTTCATTTACAGGTTTTGAAGTAGATTGGATGATAAACACCTTGCACCCACGTACACTTTCATTTGACTTTGCAAAAGTTTCTCCATCGGCAAATCTTACAATTTCAGCAGATGATAAATCCATATCCAAATATTTTACAATTTTTTGTGCTAGAACTTCACTAGATGATCCTGCAAAAATTTTTATTCTGCTTTTGTCCTCTTTGGTTAATGTTATCATTTTATTTCCCTTTCTCTCTTTATATTTTGAATTTTTATTAAAATGTTTTTATTATTAATTAACATTAAAATATACATTATAATTTTTGATTTTTTGACATTTTTATTTTTTAAAATATTTGTTTATTTTTTTTCTTTGTTAACCTGTTTTGCTCTTCCAAATGCCAATGCTTCATCTGGAATATCTTTTGTAATAACCGATCCAGCCGCTGTTAGAACTTTGCTTCCTATTTCAACTGGAGCTACAATTATTGAATTGCTTCCAATAAAGGCATTTTTTCCAATTTTTGTCTTATGTTTATTTTTCCCGTCATAATTGCAAGTGATTGTACCTGCACCGATATTCGTATTTTCCCCAACTTCAGCATCTCCAATATAAGTCAAATGCCCTGTTTTCACACCTTTTTGAAGCGTAGCATTTTTTATTTCCACAAAGTTTCCAACATGTACAGTTTCTTTCAAATGTGCCTTTGGACGTAAATGTGCAAAAGGTCCCACAGTTACCCCTTCCTCAAGAGTAGATTGCTCAACAACAGAAGCCTCTATTTTCACGTTATCAGCAATCACAGAATTTTCAATTCTTGTATTTCCCAAGATTTCGCAGTTTTTTCCAATTGTCGTATTACCTTGAATTGTAACATTTGGATAAATTACAGTATCTTGTCCAATTTCAACATTATCTTCAATATAAGTTGTATCTGGGTCAATCAGAATTACTCCGTTATCCATAAGTTCAGTATTTTTTCTGTTTCTTGAAATTTTACTTGCCTGTGCTAACTGAGATTTTGAGTTTACTCCTAAGATTTCATCTTCATCTTCAATTTGAAAGCTGTCAACTTTATAGCCTTCTGTCGATAAAATTTTTATAGCATCGGTTAAATAATATTCACCTTTTGAATTGTTGTTGTCAATTTTTTCTATCGCATAAAGCAGACTTTGATTTTTGAAAATATAGACTCCTGTATTAATTTCATCTATTTTTTTCTCATTTTCATTTGCTTCCTTTTCTTCAATAATGTTTGAAATTTTACCATTTTCCTTAACAATCCGTCCATATCCAAATGGATTTTTAACTTTACATGAAAGCACGATACAATCAAGATTTTTCTCTTTAAACACTCTTTTTAATTCTTCCAATGTTTTTTCTTTTAACAACGGTGTATCTCCATAAGTGATAAGAACATTTTCACCGTATTCCTTGATTTTATCCTTTGCAATTAGAATAGCGTGTCCTGTTCCAAGCTGTTCTTTTTGTGTGACATAAACGACATTTCCCATTTCAGCTAAAACATCTTCCTTTTTGTGTCCTAGAATAAAAATATTTTTTTCATTCCCGATATTTTCCAGCACATTGACAACTCTTCTAATCATAGGAACACCATTCACCTTGTGTAAAACCTTCGATTGATCGGACTTCATACGAGTCCCTTTCCCTGCCGCCAAAATTAACGAAATCATCATTCCTCCTTCAATTTAATTATTAACAATAAAATATTTGTTTTCATTTTACTCAAGCTATAAAAAATCTAGTGTTTAAAAAAACTCAAATTTTTGAGTTTAACAAAATTACTTTACTTTCTAATTATATCAATTTTTTCCGATTTATTCAAATGTTATGAAAAAGTTTTTTATTTGTTAAAATATATTGCAAAAAACTTTAACTTTAATGAGATGTAACCTTATATATAGCAATAATTTGTTATATAAAAAATATGAATATCTAAATAATTTATATTCAAAATTTCAATAAATTGAAAATTTTTATCCAATATTTTTAATTGTAATCTTTTATTTTCCAATTTTGTTACTATCCCAACTTTACTATCTTCAAAATCTTCATTGTCAATAAAAACAAATAAATTATTTTCCTGACAAATTTTTAAAATTGAAAGATAATCTAGACTGTTAATGTTTTCAAAATATTTATTTAAGTTTATTTTGTCAATATATTTAACTTCAGTAAATGGTTTAGATATTTCTTCAATAAATTCTTTTCGGATAACTGTTACAAATTTTTCAGTTGCAAAATCGAAAATTTCTTTTAAAACTAAAAACTTTTCATTTTCCATAACAATATTTCCAATATAGGTTTTTCCAACAAATAATTTAATTTTATGAATCTCAAAATCTTTATTTATTTTTTTCCTGTCAAAAAATTTTATTAAACGGATATAATTTTTAGAAATAATTTCTGTAGAAGTTATATTTAGATTATAATCCAGTATTTCCAAAAAATAGTTTTCTCCAATTTTTTTGGTAATATAGCAAATTTCTGTTGTTTCGTCCTTTAAATGTAAAAAAACTAAAGTTCTAGTCTTTATAATATTTTCTAAAATATCATCAATGGAATTTAAGTTTTTTGTATACAGCCATTCGTAACTGCTTTCCGTTTTATCTAATAAGTTGTTTCCTAAATTTTTTATATAATCTGAATCCAAAATAATTCTTTGAATTTTATCAATTTGATAAATTTTCATTCCATCTTCATTATTTTGAGTATCATAAGACTTTAAAAGCAAGTAATTGTCCCAAATTTTTAGAATATTTCCAACAGAAAATCCATCAGTATCAAATCTGTAAATTCCAATTTTATCTTTATTTTTTAAATTTAATAAAAATTTTTTCATTTTTTCTCCATCAAATAATTTATGTATGTACAATGATTCTAGTTTTTATTTATTTTTTTCCTCAATTTCAGTATCATTTTCATTATAATTCAAATGAATTCTTAAAGCTTCGAGTGAAATCTGAATTTCTAACAATGAAAATATTAACGAAATTATGAGCGATACCAAACTTATTGCAAAACTGATTTTTCCAATAAAATCTATCTGAAAAAACAGGAATAACATCGAAACCGCACACATTAACAAACTAAAAACCCCAAAATATTGCATTCTTTTAATGTACTTCAATCTTTTCCTCAGGTTTTTAACCTGATAAAATTCATGTTCTATTTCCCCGCTCGAATCCATCTGTCTAACAATCGCTGTAAGTGCCAAAAATCTGTTAGTATATGCAAGTAAAAGTAGAGATACAGTAGGAAAAAGAACGGCAGGTGTAGTAATTTCTAAAGTCATATTTTTTAGTCTCCTTAATTCATTTTTTTAGTGTTTTTTATTTAATATTATACATAATTTTTTCCAAATTTTAAACCCATTTCATTTTTTAGTTTAGTTACTCTGTAATTTACTTAAAAAATTACAAAAAATATAAAAACAATATTTTGGAACAACGGTTTATTTTATAAAAATAAAAAAGAATAGAAAGAAAAGTTAAAAAGTAATTGCAAATTTGGACTAGAAAATATATAATTATATATAGCTAGAATTTTATAAATGTAAGTTAAGTAAAGAAATTATAAAATTCTTTAATTTGGAGGGAAAAATGACAAAAAATATGAAAACAATGGATGGTAACCAAGCTGCAGCTCATATAGCATACGCATTTACGGAAGTTGCTGGAATTTATCCAATTACTCCGTCGTCAACTATGTCAGAGCTTGTAGATCAATGGGCATCATACGGAAAGGAAAATTTATTTGGAATGCCGGTAAAGGTTGTGGAAATGCAATCAGAGGCTGGAGCTGCGGGGATTGTACACGGATCGCTTCAGACTGGGGCTTTGACTACGACATTTACTGCTTCTCAAGGATTGTTATTAAAAATACCTAATATGTATAAAATATCTGGGGAATTGCTGCCAGGGGTAATGCATGTTGCGGCAAGGGCAATTTCTACACAGGCGTTGTCAATATTTGGAGATCATCAGGATATTTATGCGGCTAGAATGACAGGCTGGGCTATGCTTGCGACAAGTTCGGTTCAGGAAGTTATGGATCTGGCTGGAATTGCACATTTGGCGGCAATTAAGTCGAGAGTGCCTTTTATGCACTTTTTTGATGGATTTAGGACTTCGCATGAGATAAATAAGATAGAAGTTATGGATTATGAATTTTTGGAGAGTCTGCTTGATAAAAAAGCTGTGCAGGAATTTAGAGAAAGAGCATTAAATCCAGAAAATCCTGTAACAAGAGGAACAGCTCAAAATGATGATATTTATTTTCAGGCAAGGGAGGCTCAAAATAGATTTTATGAAGCTGTGCCTGATATTGTAAATGACTATATGAAAAAAATTAGCGAAAAAACAGGACGGAACTATGCACCTTTTGTTTACTACGGTTCAGAAAATGCTGAAAGAGTTATTATTGCAATGGGATCTGTAAATGAAACAATCAAGGAAGTTGTAGATTATCTTAATAAAAATGGCGAAAATGTGGGAGCATTGAATGTTCATTTATATCGTCCATTTTCTAGCAAGTATTTTTTTGATGTGATGCCGAAAAGCGTGAAAAAAATAGCTGTGCTTGACAGGACAAAAGAGCCTGGAGCATTGGGAGAGCCATTGTATATGGATGTAAAGGCACTTTACTATGGACGTGAAAATGCACCGGAAATTGTTGGCGGAAGATACGGACTTTCATCAAAGGATACAACGCCTGAACAAATTGTGGCAGTATTCAAGAATCTTGCACAAAAGGAACCTAAAAACAACTTTACAATCGGAATTATTGACGATGTTACATTTACATCCCTAGCACTGGAAGATGAAGTGTTTACTGGAAATGAGGATGTGAAAGGCTGTCTATTTTATGGTCTTGGTTCAGATGGAACAGTTGGGGCAAATAAAAATTCGATAAAAATTATTGGAGATAAGACAGACTTATATGCACAGGGTTATTTTGCTTATGATTCAAAAAAATCTGGTGGAGTAACACGTTCGCACTTACGATTTAGTAAATATCCAATCCGTTCTACTTACTTAGTTACAAAGCCCAGCTTTGTTGCCTGCTCTGCACCTGCCTATCTGGGAAAATACGACATGATTTCAGGGCTACGTGAAGGTGGAATATTTTTATTAAATACAATTTGGGATAAGGAAAAACTGTTAAAATATGTTCCAAATGAGATAAAAAGGGAACTTGCACGTAAAAAGGCTAAATTTTACTTGATAAATGCAACGGAAATCGCAAAGGAAATTGGGCTTGGAAATAGGACGAATACTATTATGCAGTCGGCATTTTTCTATCTTTCGGAAGTAATTCCTCACGATGAGGCGAAGCAATACATGAAGGAATATGCTGAAAAAAGTTATGGAAGAAAAGGACAGGATATTGTTCAAAAAAACTGGGATGCCATTGACAGAGGGATTGATGGGCTGGATGAAGTTGAAGTATTGCCTGAATGGGCAGATCTTGAAGTCGATGAAAAAATCATTGACGATGCAAAACCTGAATTTGTAAAAAAGGTGGCTGATCCGATTAACAATCTGAAAGGTGAAGAATTGCCAGTTTCTGCATTTTTAGGACGTGAAGACGGAACATTTGAGCATGGAACGGCAAATTATGAAAAAAGGGGAATAGCAGATGAAGTGCCAGAATGGCAGCCTGATATGTGTATTCAGTGTAACCAATGTGCTTATGTGTGTCCACATGCTGTAATTCGTCCTTTCCTGATTGATGAGGAAGAAATGGCAAAAGCTCCAGAAGGAATGCCGACAATAAAGGCACTGGGACGTGGAATGAACGACTTGAACTATAAAATTCAAGTATCGCCGCTGGACTGTACAGGATGCAGTGCGTGTGTAGACGTGTGTCCTGCTCCTCGTGGAAAAGCCATTGTTATGAAACCAATTCAATCCCAAATTGAAAGAAATGAAGTTGAATATACAGATTACTTATTTAACAATGTTTCATACAAGGACAAAATTTTAGGAAAAAATACTGTAAAAGGCTCACAATTTGCAAAACCGCTGTTTGAATTTTCGGGAGCGTGTGCAGGCTGTGGAGAAACACCTTATATTAAATTGGTAACACAGTTATTCGGAGAACGTATGATTGTAGCAAATGCGACAGGATGCTCTTCAATTTATGGAGCGTCTGCACCGTCAACGCCTTATACAACGGCAGAAAGCGGCTGTGGACCTGCATGGGCCTCTTCGCTGTTTGAGGACAATGCTGAATATGGATACGGAATGTTTCAGGCTGTAAACACAATTCGGCACAGAATTTTAAAAAGAATAAATGAAATAAAAGACGATGTTTCAACAGAACTTTCTGATTTGTTTACTTCATTTGCAGAAAACTTTAATAGTGGAGATAAAACTGCAGAAATGCGTGATGAACTGGTAGCTTTAATGGAAAAGGAAAAATTGGAAAATACAAATGAAATAGTAAAGAGCAATATAGATGAAATATTGGAATTGAAACAGTATTTAATCAAAAAATCCATCTGGATGTTTGGTGGAGATGGATGGGCTTACGATATTGGGTTTGGTGGGCTTGATCACGTTTTGGCTTCTGGAGACGATGTAAATATGCTTGTGCTTGACACTGAAGTTTACTCAAATACAGGAGGACAGGCTTCAAAAGCTTCAAAAGCAGGAGCAGTGGCAAAATTTTCTGCTTCTGGAAAGCCAACTAAGAAAAAGGACTTGGCAGCAATACTTATGACTTATGGGAATATTTATGTAGCGAAAGTGTCAATGGGAGCAAATCAAAATCAGACATTAAAAGCAATACGAGAAGCCGAAGAATATCCAGGACCATCAATAATCATTGCCTATTCACCTTGTATTGAGCATGGTATAAAGGCAGGAATGGGTAAATTCCAGACAGAAGAAAAACTTGCAACAGAAGTAGGATACTGGCCAATTTTCAGATATGATCCAAGACTTGCTGAAAAAGGGAAAAATCCACTGCAGTTAGATACACGAAATCCCGCTTGGGATAAATATGAAGATTTCCTATTAGGAGAACGAAGATATGCAACCCTAGCCTCAGAATTTCCTGAAAAAGCCAAAGAATTGCTTGAAGCAAACTTAAAAAATGCCAAAGACAACTGGAACTACTATAAACGAATGGCAGCAATGGATTATTCAACAGAAGAATAAAATTAAATTAAAATAAAATTTATTTTTTATAAAAAGAAATTCCCCTTTATTTTAGGGGTTTTTCTTATTTTTTAGAAAAAAATTAGAATAGCTGGCATTTATTTTGATGAGAAAATGTGGTAAAATTATTAAGTATAAAAATAAAAGGGGAAAATATAAAAGAGGAGATAAAATATGAGAAATACGAAATGGGCTGTAAAAATAATTCCTAATCCACGACAGGAGAGGGAATATATTGAAAGAGACAACAAGCAGAAAAATGATGAAAAAACAAAAAAATTGAAAAAAAGTAAGACTGAAAAACAGAATTTTGAAAATATAAATTTGAGTTCAGTAATTGATAATGATATTTTGAAAATACTTTATTCACGTGGGATAACTACAGAGAAGGAAATAAGAGAATTTTTAAATCCAAAACTTGAAAATATCCAGAATCCTTATGGACTGCAGGATATGGAAAAGACGGTTTTGGAAATTGAAAAGGCGATAAAGGAACAGAAGAATATTTGGATATATGGGGATTATGATGTGGATGGAATTACTTCGACATCTATTTTGTATATGGCGTTAAAAGAGCTTGGGGCAGAAAATGTGAATTATTATATTCCAATTCGGGATGAAGGGTATGGATTGAATAATGAAGCATTGAAAAAAATAAAAGAATCTGGGGCAGATTTGGTAATTACTGTGGATTGTGGAATTACAGCGTTTCCTGAAGTGGAGTTTGCAAATTCTATAAATTTGCCGATAATTATTACGGATCACCATAATTTACATGGGGATAAAGTTCCAGACGCTATTACAGTTGTGAATCCAAAACGTCCTGAAAATGAATTTTCCTTTGAATTTCTAGCGGGAGTTGGGACTATTTTTATGGTAATTCTTTGTCTTTATGAAAGAATTGGGAAAAAGGCAAAAGCATATAAATATCTAGATTTAGTAGCAATTGGTACAGTTGCGGATATTGTGCCGCTGGTGGAAGAAAACAGGATTTTGACTAAGTTTGGGCTGGAGCAGCTTAGCCGTTCTAAAAATAAGGGGCTTAGATTTTTACTGTATAAATTATTTAGTACGCAAAATTCAGATTTTAATGAGAAAATGGAATATAATTCGTATGATGTGGGCTTTATCATAGCACCTGTCTTTAATGCGGCTGGAAGGCTTAAAGATGCAAAAATGGTGGTAAAATTGCTAATTTCGGATAATGAAAGGGAAATTGAGATAATTGTAAAGGAATTGATTAATAAAAATTTTGAACGTAAAGAATTACAGAATGAAATCGTAGAAAAAGTGGAAAAACACATTGAAGAAAGCGATTTAAAGGAAGATTATGTGATTGTAGACTATTCGCCTGAATATCATCACGGTGTAATTGGAATAGCGGCTTCCAAGATTGTGGATAAATATTACAAGCCTGCGATTATCATTGAAGTGAAGGAAGATGAAGGAATAGCGGTTGGATCGTGCCGAAGCATTGGGAACTTTAATATTTTGGAGGCGTTACAGTCGATGCCTGAGCTTTTTGTAAAGTTTGGGGGGCATTCTGGAGCGGCTGGATTTACGATTGGAATAAAAAATTTGGAATTATTTAGGAAAAAAATAAATAAATTTGCAAAAACAAAACTAAAGGAAGAGGATTTTGTAAAAATAATAGAAATTGATAAGCAAATCCCGATTCAAAAGGTTTCTTACGAATTTTTCCAAATAATAGAACTGTTAAAGCCATTTGGATTTGGAAATCCAATGCCAACGTTCAGGACAAATAACGTACTTTTTGAAAATATAAAGTTCATTGGAGAAAATAAAAATCATATAATGTTTGATATAAAGCAAAAGGGATTTTTTAATAAAAATGCTGTCTGGTTTAATTCTGGCGAGTATTTTAAAGAGCTGAACGAAAATTTATTTTACGACATTGTTTATAAATTAAAGACGGAAATGTTTCAAGATAGATATTATACGAAAGTGTATGTTGAGGATGTGAAGGTGTCGCAGTTGAAGGACGATACTTTATCTTATTATCATTCACTTTTTAACACATCTTTTCCAATGAAGTCGGTATTTTATACAAATATTGAGCTGGAAATGGAAAAGAAAATTACAATGAAAATGGAATTTGACCAGGTTTCGCTTTTTCAAGGAAGAAAGTTCATTGGACGGCTTGATTACAGCATTTCCAACTTGTTAATACTTTTAAATAGGTATTATAACTGGAATTTTACTGTGAAAATGGAGGATGTAAAGCAGGCTTCAAATCATAATATTGTAAATATACTGATAAAAAGAGATTATAATTTCAAGTGTTATGATCACACGCAAATTGGCATTTTTAAGAAGATAAAAGAATTTTTGATTGGAAAAATGGAGTATAATTCACAGACTAAGGAATTGCTGGCACAGTTTTTTAAGCAAAATAAAAACTTGATTATAAAAAATATTTTTGATGAAAATGAAAAATATAAATACAAGATGTCAAATTTTGAAAACTTTTTACTAACAGTTGGAATTTATTATAAAAAAATGACTGATAAAAAAAGTCAGATTGTGATAAGTTCAGATAAAAATCCAGCTTTTAACAATTTTATAAAATCGTATTTTGATATAAATGAAGAATATTCGGAAAACAGTTATCCATTTACATTATTTTATAACTACAAGGATACAGAAAAGCTTGAAAATATTATAAAAACAGATTTTTCAATGCAAAATGAAATTTTTTATAAGACAGAAGATAAAAACGCTGTGAAAAGTGAAATTAACGAAGAGCCAAAACAACTGGAGTATAAAAAAGTTGAAAAAATAGAGTTTAAAAATAATGTGAATGTGGAAAATTCTGAAAATATTGTGGAAAAACAGCAGGAAAATACTGAAAAGTTAAGTGAAGCTGGAAAACAGGAAGTGGAGAAAAGATTTTGCATAATAATAAATTCTGAAGATTTTATGGTAAAAATAGATGATTTGGACAAAAATAATATTGAAGAGATAAATACGAAAATTGAAGTGCCAGAAAATATAGCATTTTTAGAAAACTCAACCAAGAAGGAGAGAAAAAATGCAAAAAATATTTTTGTAGAATATTTACCAATTGAAGAAAAAATAAAATTGAAAAAGTTGCTTACTGATGGAGAAAAGATTTATTCTGATTATTCGGTTAATGAGATTTTGTAAAAGTAAATGATGATACAAATATTTGAGTAGCAGAAATCTTAATTTGTTGTAAAAAATTATAAAAAAAGTGATGTGAAATAATATATCTATGTGACAAGAATATAAAAAATAGGAGGAAATATGGAAAAACTAAAAAAGGCTATTTTGGTTTACAATCCAAAATCTGGAAATGCCAATATAATTTTAAGCAATTTTGATTTAATCACTACAAAACTGCTGGAAAAAGGGATTACATTGACACTTTATAGTATAAATAAGGATTATGACCTGTTTACAGAAATTTTAAAAAATGAAAAATATGACATTTTAATTTTATCTGGCGGAGATGGAACTTTGAGCCGTTGCTTGAGTGAACTTTATTCTAAAAATATTGAATTTCCAGAAGTTGCAATATTTCCGACAGGAACATCAAACGACTTTGCAAAAGCATTGAAAATTGAAGAAAATATTGAAAACTGGATAGAGAAAATTACACATAAAACTGTTAAAGATATTGATTTTGGGTTAATTAATGGAAAAACGGTATTCTTATCTTCGTATGCTGGCGGACTATTTACCAAAATTTCCTACAATACAGACAAAACGTTGAAAAAAACATTTGGAAAAATTGCCTATTACATAAATGGACTTGGAGAACTTACAAATATAAAGACTTTTGACTTGGATATTGTGCTGGATGGGAATGAGACTATTAAGGAAAAGGCTATTTTATATGCAATTTTGAATGGGAAAAGTGTTGGAGGATTTGAAAATGTAATTGATGAAGCAAGTATGAATGACGGATTTATGGATATTCTAATCGTAAAAAACATTGACAACCCGCTGGATATTCCAAAAATCCTAATTGACTTAATGAACAGCAACCTGACAAATAACGATTACATCCGAACTTTACAAGCTAAAAAATGTGAAATAAAAAAAGTTACAGAAGAAATTGACGTGAGCATTGATGGAGAAGAAGGGGAAAATATAGATGTAACAATTGAGTTTATAAGTGGGAAATTAAAAGTTTTTTGTTAAAAAAATTTATAATATAAGAAAACTTTAATTAAAGAAGTTTTTTGTTTTTCAGAAATTTAGGGATTGAGTTTTTTGGAAAAAAATGATATAATAATCTTAAATAAAAAACCTGTTTAGGTTAGTGTAAAATTAAAAATGCGAGAAAAAGGCTTTATTCTTTGTTGAATAGGTCTTTTTTTTTGTGATATAATTGTCTGTCAAGGAACGCAACCTTGATTACACTTTCTTGAACAGGGGGTGGTAATAATGGCAAATTGGGATTTGACTGTTTTGACAGTTATAATCATATTGTTTTTGATTTTTAGCAGTCAAAAATAGCAGTTGAATTCTTGTCTTATTGTCCTCACCTTTTGCCTGCCAGTTGAATTTAGCTGGCAGTTTTTTTGTAATTTTAAAATTATGTTGCTAATGAAATAAAATAGATTGATATGAGAAAATTCTGTTACAAGGTTAAAAATTAAAATGTGAAATGTCAGGTTATAATAAAAAAAGAAAGTTTAAAATTTCAGTAAACTTTCTATAAAAAAATTTTGAATTTCTGCGAAAATATGGTATAAATATAATATATAAAAATTTATAAAGTATGGAGGAAAAATTATGAATGGATATTTGAGTCTTGTTTTGCATGCACATTTACCTTATGTAAGACACCCGGAATATAAAGAATTTTTAGAAGAAGATTGGTTATACGAAGCAATTACAGAAACATATGTTCCTCTACTAGAAATGTTTGAAAATTTGACAAGGGATAATATTCCTTGGAATATGACCATTACAATGTCTGGGACACTTGTTAATATGATGAACGACAGTTTATTAAGGGAAAGATACGTTCGTCACATAGACAAATTGATTGAATTTTGCGAGAAAGAAGTGGAAAGACTTAGTCCATATCCTGATATGCTAAATGTTGCAAAACATAATTTATGGTTTAATACAAGGGCAAAACGAGTATTTGAAGAAAAATACAATAGAGATTTGGTTGGGGCCTTCAGAAAATTCCAAGATCAAGGTAATTTGGAAATCATCCCAGTTACTGCGACACACGGATTTTTACCAGTTATGAAAGATTATCCAGAAGCAGTTAATGCTCAAGTTTTTATGGCTAAAAAAGATTACATCAAAAATTTTGGAAGAGAGCCAAAAGGAATCTGGCTAGCAGAGTGCGCTTATTATCCAGGACAGGATAAATTTTTGGAAAAACATGGAATAAGATATTTCCTAGTTGATGCACATGGGATTATGCACAGTGACCCACGTCCAGTTTACGGTATCTACTCGCCAGTTTATACAAAAAACTATGTAGCTGCGTTTGCTAGAGATTTGGAATCATCTGAGCAAGTTTGGAGTTCTGAGTCTGGTTATCCAGGAGATGGAGTTTATAGAGAATTTCACAAGGATGCCGGGTATGAACTTGACTATGAACTTGTAGAGCCATATTTACACAGTGACGGAGTACGAAGAAATATTGGAGTAAAATACCATGCAATAACTGATAAAAAAGGAACTTATAAAGCAGTTTACAATCCAGAAGCGGCAGCGGCCAGAGCCAAAGAGCACGCCTACAACTTTGTATTCAACCGTTCAAAACAAATTGAGTTTCTGGCTTCAAAAATGAAATATAGAAAACCAATTGTAGTATCGCCTTATGATGCCGAATTATACGGACACTGGTGGTATGAAGGGCCAATATTCCTAGAATGGGTATTCAGAGCCACAGCAGAATCTAATTTTTCTACAATAACACCATACAAATATTTAGAGCAATATCCGACAAATCAAATAGTTGATGTAAGCATGTCAAGCTGGGGAGCAAACGGTTATTATGATGTTTGGATAGACGGCTCAAATGATTATGCCTACAGACATTTACATAAAGCCGCACAAAAAATGATAGAACTGGCAAACGGAAGAGAACCGTACAACGAATTAGAATACAGAGCATTAAATCAGGCCGCAAGAGAATTATTAATGGCACAGACTTCCTGCTGGGAATTTATAATGTATACTGGAACAATGGTTGGTTATGCTCACAAAAAAATAAGCGATCACGTTCACAGATTATTTAAAATTTATGAAGACTTCAAAAACGGAAGATTGGATGAAGGCTGGATAAATGAAATTGAAAGCAGAGATAATATCTTCCCTGAAATTGAATACAGAATGTATAGAAGTGACTGGCTATAATTTAAATAATAAAAATTAATATAATTTAAGGAGTGTTTTTTATAATTTTTTATAAGAACATTCCTTTTTAATATTAATTAAATTGATAAATATTTTTTGTTTGTTGCTTTTAAATGAAAATTATTATAAAATATATTCAAAAGTTTAAATATTTATCTAAATTATTTTATTTAAATTTACTTGGGTTATTTTAGTTAATAATTGTTTTTTATTTATTTTAAATGTTTTTTCTTTTTTTTAACGTAAAGGGGATCAGTTACCATCCCCTTTACAATCCCGGCTCGTCTAAGCATTTTTTTGAAATATTCCCAAATTTTATTTGGGAAAGTAGTCAAAACATTTATTATTTGGATAAACCTGAATTACTACGAAAACGAAACTCGCTGACGCTCACTTTCGCAAACGAAGATTAGAAAAACTTTACAAAATTTATTTGCTATGAAGGTTCTAGCGAAAGAAACACATAAATGTGTTTAGTCGTTTTCATTCCAAAAAAATCACGACAAATTTTTTAAGTTTTATAATTTACAGCAGTTTTATGAAATTAGAATGTATTTTAAAAAGTACAAAAAATCAAGTAAAATTTCGTTAAAGAAAAAACATATAAATACAAATTAAGAAAAATAATTGTTAATCAAAATAATTTTGAAATAAAAAAAGTAATAAATAAAAATCAATATTAGAAAAATTTTTAATAGATAATAATAGAAAGAGAGAGAAAAAAGAATGGAGAAAATAATAGGAATAAATCCAGTGATTGAAGTATTGAAATCGGATAAAAATATTGAGAAGCTGGAGGTTTATAAGAAGATAAAGAAGGAAACAATTAAGGAAATATTGAATTTGGCAAGTAGAAGAAATATAAAGATTTTTTATACAGATAGACGGACTGAAAATTCACAGGGGGTAGTGGCACTTGTTTCGGAATTTGATTATTATGTTGATTTTACTGCATTTTTAGAAAAGCTTTTGAGAAAAGAAAAGTCAAGAGTAGTTGTGCTGGATCAGGTTCAGGATCCAAGAAACTTTGGAGCGATTATAAGAAGTGCGGAGTGCTTTGGAGTAGATGGGATTATTATTCAGGATAGAAATAGTGTGAAAGTTACGGAAACAGTTGTAAAATCATCGACAGGAGCAATTGAGCATGTGGATATTGTAAAAGTTACCAATATTTCTGATACGATTGACAAATTAAAAAAATATGGATATACAGTTTACGGTGCAGAAGCTGATGGGCAGAATTATTATTATGAAGAAAATTATCCAGAAAAAGCATGTCTTGTGCTTGGAAGTGAAGGAAACGGAATGCGAAAAAAAGTGAAGGAGCATTGCGACAAAATTGTAAAAATACACTTAAAAGGGGAAATAAACTCGCTGAATGTATCTGTGGCTGGAGGGATAATATTGGCGGAGATGTCGAAATAGTAAGATTTGGAATTTTCTTATTCATAAAAAATATTTAGGTGATTGTAAAAGTGATAAAGATCGAGTAACAGCAGTATTTATAGTCACAAAGAGTCAAGACTGCTTGTTAGTGAGTGAAGCAAAACAAAAAACTCAAGCATAAAAGAGACAGTATTTATCGGATTTTTAGATTTTTGAAAATAGTTAAAGAAATATTTTATGGGAAGGAAATTAAATGGGAAAACAAAAGTATATTTTAAATAATACTTATGGAATTAATGGGATAGAAAAAATATCTTTAAAGGAGATAATGAAGATTTTTTCTGTTCCTGAAGAAATAGAAATGAAATTGAGTGATGATAAAATAACAATATCAATAGATTTAATATACAAAGGTTTGAAAATATACTATTCATTAAATTACTTTGTTGAAAATCTTACAAAACCAGAAACTCAATTTTTAACTTTTTGTATGGAAAAGTTGTATTTAAACAATAGAGAAAGTATAAAAGTAGGAGATGAAATAAAGACAGTTCTTCCTAAAATAAGAAAATATCTTAAGAGAAACAATAAAAATGTTAAATTTGAATATGAGGAAGATAAGTATACAGGGAGATATTTATTTGATAATGGAGAGATTGATATATTTTTTGAAAAATTTGGGAGTAAAAAAGTAAAGGATGGTATAATGATAAGTTTGCCTTATGAAGATATATTGCCAGAAAATAAGGAAGTTTTGGCAGAAATTAGTAAAATAATGGAGATAAAGACTAAAATAGATGAGTTATTTTGGGAAAAATACAAGAGAGTTGATTAATTGTGAAATTCAAAAAGTATAATAAAAAAGAGGAAATATATAAAATAAAAAAACTTGAAAATAATATAAAAGAGATTATTGATTTTTGGGATCCAATCAAGTTATTGTCTTTTGCTCCACAGGATGAATACGATTTTGAAATTAAGCAAATTAGGAATAAAATGCTTATAAATAAAGATATTAAAACTGACGAATTGGCTCTTGTGATACAGACTGTATTTAAAAATGCTTTTGGAGAAGATGTATATTATTCTGATGAAAATATAGAGTTTGATATTGCAAAGAAAATTTTGAAGAAATGTATTTAAATATTTTCAAAATACAAAAAAATAGAATCTTATATATTTCCTCTAAATTTTTACAATATCGAGACTTGAAAATTAAAGAAAAATATGGTATTATTATATGAAATATTGAAAATAATCATAGTTATAAATAGAAAGGAGCATAGATACATGAAAAAAGATTTACATCCATCATACGGATTTGTAGTATTTGAAGATACAAGTAACGGAGAAAAATTCTTAGGAAAATCAACTAAAACTTCTAAAGAAACAACAACTTTTGAAGGGCAAGAATATCCAGTAATAAAAGTTGCAACAAGTTCAACTTCTCACCCATTCTATACTGGAAAATCTAAATTTGTTGATGAAACTGGAAGAGTTGACAAATTTAAGAAAAAATATAACTTATAATTTTGAAAATATTGGAAACAGGGATGGTTTATTCTCTGTTTTTTATTTAGCTTAATTTTTCTGTTAATATAATTTTAATGGTTGACAATATATTTAATATTTGTTATGATATATGAAATAATTAGTAGGATAGCAGGATAGTAGGAAATTAAATTTATTGAAAAATGAAGATACAAAAGGTAGTTTAGCAGTTTAGAAAATTAGTAGTGTTGAAGATTTGCAGGATTTACAAAAGAATAGAGACTTATAGTTAATTAATTTTGAATAATTTTGGAAAAATGAGAGATTTGAGGTTAATTAAGTGTAATTACTGGATGTAGAGGTTTGAAGTATAATAGTTGCTTATAATGATTAAAAGTATCTTTGATTCGTTTAGGCAAATTTTATAAATTTTGGCTTAAGTAAATAAACTATTAAAGTATCGTAAAATATAGAAATAAATGTTATGTATAAATATTTATATTTATCCTCTCCTAAAGTTATTTTAAGAGAGTTTTTTTTTACAAAAATTTAGAAAAGAGGTAAAAATATGATTATTACAACTACAAATGAAATTCAGGATAAAAAAGTTATGGAATATAAAGGGATTGTTTTTGGAGAGGTTATTTCAGGAATTAATATGTTTAAAGATATGGGGGCAAGCTTGAGAAATATTTTTGGAGGAAGATCTAAAGGCTATGAAGACGAGCTTTTGACGGCAAGAGAGAATGCTCTGGAGGAAATGAAAACTAGGGCTGCAAATCTTGGTGCAAATGCCATTATTGGTGTAAAAATGGATTACGAAGTATTAGGAGCAGACAATGGAATGCTTATGGTAACTTGCAGCGGAACAGCTGTAGTTGTAGGTTAATTTAATATTGTACAGTGAAATCGTTTTATAATTTACGTAATGAAAATGGAATAGGAGAAAAAATGATGATTATTAAAGTAGATGGCGGAATAAGTGAAAAAATCTTGGAAAAATTGATAAACAGATTGGAAACGGAAAATAATGTAAGCGTTAAATTAATTGCTGGCAAAGAATATTCAATTTTAGGATTGGTTGGGGATATTAGCACAATTGATATAAAGCATATTCAGGCGCTAGATTATGTGCTGGATGTACAAAGAGTGCAAGAGCCTTATAAGAGAGCAAGCCGAAAATTTAAGCCAGAAGATACTATTGTAAAAGTGGGAAATGTAGAAATTGGCGGAAATAAGCTTGTAATGATGGCAGGACCTTGTTCTGTCGAAAATGAGAAGCAGATAATTGATACGGCAAAAGCTGTAAAAATGGCTGGAGCAAATATCTTAAGAGGTGGAGTTGTAAAACCTAGAACATCGCCTTATGCTTTTCAAGGATTAGGGATGGAAGGTATTGAATTGATGAAAAAAGCAAAAGAAGAAACAGGACTTCCAATAATATGCGAAGTTATGTCAATTGCTCAATTGCATGAATTTGGTCCACATCTTGATATGATTCAGTTAGGTGCGAGAAATATGCAAAATTTTGATTTGCTGAAAGAAGTTGGGAAAACAAATATTCCAGTATTGTTAAAAAGAGGATTGAGTGCAACAATTGAAGAATGGTTAATGTCGGCAGAATACATTTTGGCTGGCGGAAATGAAAATGTAGTTCTTTGTGAAAGAGGAATCAGAACTTATGAAACAGCATACAGAAATGTACTAGATTTGAATGCAGTGCCGATGATTAAAAAATTAACACACTTGCCGATAATCGTAGATTCAGCTCACGCAACTGGAAAATACTGGATGGTAAAACCTCTTGCAATGGCAGGGATTGCCGCTGGAGCAGACGGATTAATGGTAGAAGTACATCCTGAGCCAGACAAGGCATTGTCAGATGGGCCTCAATCATTGAAATTTGAAGTGTTTGATGACTTGATGCAGGATGTGGAGAAGATTGCGAATGTGTTGGGGAAAAGTTTTAAATAAATTTATTAGAAAGTTGTAAAAAATGAAAAGAAAATGGCTATTATTACTAATTTTAATTTCTTCAATTAATTCTTTTTCTAAAGAAACTTATACTAAAGAGGAAAAGCAGTATTTAAAGCAAATTGAAAAAGGAGATAAGGATTCACTATTAAAATTAAGTGATTATTATTTTCGAAATAGAAAATTTGAAGAATCTGAGAAATTATTATTAAAATATGAAAAAGAAAATAATAACTTAGGAAATAGTAGAGAAACAAAAGAAAAAATTATTTCATTCTATAGATACTGGAGAGATTCAATAGTGCGTTCAGTTTTAAAAGTAAATATAGAGAAAACTAAAGAATTAGAAGAAAAAATTATTGAACGGTATAATGAATTAATAAAATCTGGTGATGTAAAAGCGTTAAATGATTTGGGAGAATTTTATATTTGGATAAAACAGGATGAAAAAGGAAATAAATTGTTGAAAGAAGCTGCTGATAAAGAATATAAACCAGCTCAAGAAACTTTGGAAAGACAGAAGAAGGATAAAAGTTTTGGTGAACAAAAATTACAAGAATATGAAAATAATTATAAGGAAACAGGTGATGTTAGAGATTTAAGAATATTAGCGTATTCTTATGTAAGTTTAAAAAAATATGATTTAGCAGAAAAAACTTATTTACAGTTAATTGAATTAGAAGACTATCAACCTGATTATGCTTCATTAGCCCAAATGTATGATTATAAAACTCAAAATTATGAAAATGCCATAAAGTATTATAAATTGGCAATACAAAAAATATCTAATAAAAAACAAAAGTTTGATGCACGGGATTATTGGATTAGAATAGGAGATATGTATTTTTTATAAGGTAATTTTATTGAAGCTGAAAAGGCGTATAAAAATTCTATGGAGTTTAAGCATCCAAATGATGGTAAAACATACGAGCGAAATATGTTAATAGAAATTTATAAGTCGCAAGGAAGAACAGAGGAAATGAAAAAATTAGAAAAGCAAAATAAAAGTTGGTGGAATAATTAAAATTTTGATAGTGGTATTTAGATTGAAATAGCTGTTTATAAGAAAATTTGTAAAAAGGGGTGTTTACAATTTTAAAAAAAATAGAAAATTTGACAGTAACAATAGTTGGACTCGGAGTAATTGGAGCAGCTTTTGCACAGAGTTTTAAGGAAATGGGCATTAAGACTGTTTATGGGATTGATATTGATGAGGAAACGATAAAGAAGGCAGAAGAAAAAAATATTATAAATAAAGGTTTTTTGGAAACAAGAGAGCCTTTGGAAAAGTCGGATTTTGTGATAATTACTCTTTATCCGAATTTGATGAAGTCGTTTTTTGTAAATAATATTAATTATTTTAAGGAAAACTCTATAATTACTGATGTTGTTGGAATTAAAGAGAAAATTATTAAGGATATTGATCCAATTATTGAGAAGAGTGGAAGAAATATTGACTTTATTTTTGGACATCCTATGGCGGGACGTGAGAAACGCGGGATTGATTTTGCAGACAATAGAGTATTTAAAGATGCAAATTATATAATTATTAAGGATGAAAAAAATAAAAAAGAAAATCTAGAATTGCTGTCGGAAATTGTGAAGCTGATGGGATTTAAGAAAGTCAGTTTTCTTACGGCAAAGGAACATGATGAGATTATTGCGTTTACGAGCCAGCTTACCCACGCAATTGCAGTTTCGCTTGTAAACAGTGATAGTGAAAAGTACGATACAAATCGATTTATTGGGGATTCTTATCGGGATTTGACGAGAATTGCGAAAATAAATGAAGATTTGTGGGCAGAACTTTTTATGGGAAATAAAAAGAATCTTTTAAAAATGATACAGCAGTTTGAAAGAGAACTAGATATAATAAAAGAAACCTTAAACAGCAATGATTTAGGAACTTTAAAAGAAAAATTTATAATTTCAACAAAACGGCGGGAAAAAATTGATTAAGAGAGATTAATTTGGGAGGAATAAAATGGAGAATAATTCTGAGAAAAAGTATTTGAAAAAATTGATAGGAGATAACATTTATCTTTCGCCAATTTCTGTTGATGATGTTGAGGAATATGCTGAAATGGTTAATGATATAAAAGTTTCGGTTGGTTTGGGTTATCTTTCCTATACAAATATTATAGATTTTGAAAGTGAAAAGGAATTTTTAATTTCAGTAAAAAAAGAAAAAATGTTTGCTGTTAGACTACTTGAAAATGACGAGCTTCTGGGAAATATTGGATTTAATTCGTTAGATATTATAAACAGAAATGGTGCGTTGGGAGTTCTCATCGGAAATCCCAAATATCAGAGAAAAGGTTACGGAACTGAAGCTCTAAAGTTAATACTCGATTATGGTTTTTCATTTTTAAATCTGAGAAATATATCGCTAAGTGTATTTGAGTATAATGAACCAGCTTACAATCTATACAAAAAAGTTGGTTTTAAGGAAGTTGGGCGATTGCGAAAAGCCTTAGAAATTATGGGAAAAACTTATGATGTAATTATATTGGATATGTTAAAAGAAGAGTTTCAGTCAGTTTATATAAAAAGGGAACTTGAAAAAAGATATAATTTGTAAAACATTTTTGACAAACAAAAACTTAATGGAGGGTAAAATGGCAGAAGTTATAAAAGATGAATTATTAGGTGAAATTGAATGTGTCGATGGATTTGAAACAGAGGTTAACTGGGTAAATAATAAAAAAATAGATGTGTATTTTGATATATCTGATTATCAGCTGTTAAATGAGAAGGATGAGGAAAAGACTGATAAGGAAAAGATGGAAGACAGAATTAAAACTTTAAAGGAAATTCTGTCAGATGTGAATGGCTGGAATGAAAAAATTATAAAAAATTCGGCAGAAGTAATGCTGGAATTAGCAAACGACTGGTTTGATGTCGAAGATTATTATGAAGACGATGAAATTGATGAATTTGTTGAAGATATGAAACAAGTGTTATCAGAAGAAAGTGCTGAAAAATTGAGAGATAGTGAAATAACGCAAGAAACAATGGAAAAAATAATGTCTGTGGAAAGACTGACTATTTATGGGGATGGAAATTTCAGTATTTATCTTTCAGATAACGATATGATATTTTCAGGACATATAATAAATGTTCTTGCAAATATTAATGGGGAATTTTCTGAAGGGGATATAATGGGATAGTTTTAAATAAAATTTTATTTATAGTAAAATCATTTTAAATGACAGAATTTAATGGTTTTGCTATATTTTAATATACACATAAAGAAGAGGAAATGGAGAAAATTATGGAAATATTGAATGTTGGACTGGAGGAAAATTCTTATGATATTGTAATTGGAAAGAATTTTTTTGAGAAATTTACTAAGTATATTAAAAAGATTTATAATGGAAAAAAATTATTTGTGATTACGGATTCTAATGTGGATAAAATTTACAGGAATCAGTATGAGGAGATGTTTAAAGGCTTTGATTATACAATTTATGTGCTGGAAGCTGGAGAGAAAAATAAGCATATTGGTATAATGCCAGGAATTTATTCTGCAATGGTAAATTCAGGGCTTACGAGAAAGGATATGGTTGTTGCATTTGGTGGTGGAGTTGTTGGAGATATTGCCGGATTTGCGGCTGCCAGTTATATGCGTGGGATTGGATTTATGCAGATACCCACGACGATAGTTTCACAAGTTGACAGCAGTGTTGGTGGAAAAGTCGGAGTTGACTTGCCGGAGGGAAAAAATCTTGTTGGGGCATTTCATCAGCCGAAACTTGTCTTAATTGATAATTATTTTTTGAATACATTGACGGACAGATATTTTTATGATGGATTTGCAGAAATTGTGAAATATGGATGTATTTATGATAAGAAATTTTTTGATAGACTTGTGGAAATAGTGGAAACAGTTGAAGTTTCTTATGATGATGAAAATTATAAACAGAAATTGCGTGAACATTTGATGAAATATGTAAATGAGTTTGTTTACCGTTCATGTGAGATAAAAAAGGAAGTTGTGGAAAAAGATGAGAAGGAAAGTAATTTGAGAATGATATTGAATTTTGGACATACTATCGGACATGCAATAGAGCAGTTTACAAATTATGAGAAATATTCACATGGGGAAGCAATTTCTGCTGGAATGGTGAACATTACAAAAATTGGAGAGGAAAAAGGGTTTACAAAAAAGGATGAATCTGTAAAAATTGAGAAACTATTGAAGGCATTGAATTTACCAACTGAGATCGAATATCCGAAAGATAAGATTTCGGATATTATGAAAAGGGATAAGAAAAGTACGAGTGATGGAATTAATTTTGTAATTCTGAAGGAAATTGGGGAAGTTGAAATTATGAAGATTGGGGAAAAGGAGATTTTTGAGTAAATTTTAGGTTGTAAAAATGAAAATAGTTAAGCAAAGGAACTGAAAAGGTCAGACGCTGTCTGACTTAATTTGAAATATTAAAGGAGTGAAAAAATATGTTGCAGGAAAATTTCAAAAAAGTGGAAAAGGCGAACTGGTTAAAAATAATTTTTAATTCGGCAAAATTTTTAATTTCTTTGCTGGTATTAAATATAGGAGTAGTTTTATTATTTACAGTTGAAATTAGCAGAAATTTTTATATTTCTACTATTATGATTTTTATAGTTTTATTAATTATATTGGGTATAGTAGATTTCTTTGTGTTTTCGTATTATAAAAAGAAATATCCAAACATTTATTTTTATGATGATGGTTTCAGTATAGGAAAAAATGAAAAAAATTATTATAAAAATTTGCAATATTTTCTTTCAAAGGAAGTATACGTGGTGGGAAATACATTTACAGCCATTTTTTTCAAATCTAATGAAGGAAAGTGGGAAAAAATTAATGCAGGGGGGTATAAAAAAGATGCTTTTGATTTATTTCAGGAAGATTTTGTAAAACAGAATTATCCAAGTGCATTAGAAAAGATTGAAAATGGGGGAAGTGAGGAGTTTCCATTTAGAAAATCACATAAATTAAGTTTCAGTCTTTTCTCAGACAAGAAGCAAATTGAGAATTTTGATAATTTAAAGAAAATAAAAGTTTCAAAAGAAAATATTACATTTGATGATGAAGTTTATGAATGGGAAAATTATAAGGTTGGAGTGACAGATGGCGTAATTTATGTGAAAGATTTAAAAGACGTTATTATTTTAGCTTTTGGAAATGAAATGGAGATTTTCTGTGAAAATCTGTTAGTCTTTTTAATAGAAAAACTGAATAAAAATTAGATGAAAGGGATTATTTATGAAGAGATATTTAAATGGAATTTTATTTGCAGGGTTAAGTTCTATTGTTGCAGCTATGATTTATTTAGGGTTTTCGATGATTTTTTTAGGATATAAAATAATTTCTATAATTATATTTTTTATAGTTTTTTTTGGCTGGATATTTGGAATAAAAATTAAAAAGACAGAGACAGAAAGAAAAAATATTGTCAAACCTATGCGTCAAAGTAAATTTGGAGCAAATGCTAAAAATGAAAATTTACTAAATCCAAAATATGAGGCTTTGCCAATGAGGGATATTACAAAAGGAATTCCTGTAATTACAATTTTTTCTATGATTGCAGTATACTTTGTTGATGTAGTTTTGGTAGCTTATTATTTGAAAAAAGAGCAAAAATTACCATTTTTAGAAGGTTTATCTTATTCGTGGATGGGAGTTTTTAAAATAAGTAGTGAAATATATAAAGATTGGGTTTGGATAATTTTAGTTGCGATTGTATCTGTAGTTGCTTTTATAAAAGCTGAGAAAAAGGAACGGATGAGTAAGGGGAATTAACTAGAAAACGAGATTTTTGAGACAGTATCTCGGAAATTTAGCAGATAGTGTCTGATGAATTTAAAAAGGAATTTATAAAAGGGGGAGAAATAATGAAAAAGAGAGAAATTGAAAATATGGAAATAGTGAAAAATGTAATTGATTTGTTGGAAAATGCAAGAAAAAAAGTTGTTACAACTGTTAATCAGACGATGGTTTTGACGTATTTTGAGATAGGAAGAATGATAGTCGAGGAAGAACAGAAAGGTGAAAATAGAGCAGAATATGGAAAGAAAATTTTGAAAATATTATCTAAAAAGTTGACTGAAAAATACAAAAAAGGATTTTCATTAACAAATTTGAAGCAAATAAGAAGTTTTTATTTAGTTTATTCTGAAAAAGGTCAGACAGTGTCTGACCAATTCAAACTAAGTTGGTCGCATTACGTGAAATTAAGTAGAATTTCAAATCCTGATGAAAGGAAATTTTATGAAATTGAGGCTGTTAAAAATAATTGGAGTTTAAGAGAACTAGAAAGACAGTTTGATAGTGCGTTGTATACGAGGTTAAGTTTAAGTAGAGATAAGAAGAAAGTTTTGGAACTTTCGCAAAAAGGACAGATTATAGAAAAGCCACAGGATTTGATAAAGGATCCTTATATACTTGAATTTATAGGATTGCCAGAACAGTCTAGCTATTCAGAAAGTGAACTGGAAGAAAAATTAATAAGCAAATTAGAAAATTTTTTATTGGAACTTGGGAATGGCTTTACATTTGTAGGTAGACAGAAACGAATATCTTTTGATGAACAGCATTTTTACATTGATTTAGTTTTTTATAACAGACTTTTGAAATGCTTTGTCTTAATTGACTTGAAAATTGGGAAATTAAAACATCAGGATATAGGCCAAATGCAGATGTATGTAAATTATTATGACAGAGAAATGAAATTAGATGATGAAAATAAAACAATTGGAATAGTACTGTGTCAGGAAAAAAATCAGTCTTTGGTGGAATACACGTTGCCAGAAGATAATGAGCAAATTTTTGCAAGTACATATAAAACAGTTTTGCCAAGTAAAGAGGAATTTATCAAAATTCTTGAGGAAGATTAGTATTTTTATGTAGGAAAATCATGAAATATAATTAGTAAAATTTTTGTAAAAAAATTATATATACAAAAAATAAAGAATGGGAGTGATGAAAATGAATTATACAGGAATATTAGAAAATAAAAAAAGAAAAAATTTAAAATTACAGAAGGAATTAGGAGATAAAGTAAAATAAAAATTGAAATATTTTAAAAATAGAAATTTCATACTGAAATCTCCTAAAAAATTGAAGGAGAAATATGAAAATAATTAGCAAATTTAAAGATTTTTATGATTATAAAATGACAAAATATGGTGTAGATGAAAAATTAGTCTATACTAGAAAAACTTATTATGAATACAGTAAAAGGTTCAGTATAAATATAAATACAGAATTTACTGAGAGACTTTCAGAAGAAAATTTTAATAAATATTTTAAGGAATACACTGAGTATTTTACGGATAATAATTGCCATAAAGTACTTTTTATCGGGAAAAAATTAATACATTTATTTTTTACTGAAAATGGAATATACACTCATTTGGATATAAAAGATTCTAAAGATTTAAAGAAAAAGGATGGACAATGGTATCATTATTATGAAATTACTTTTAATGATGGAAAAAGATACAGGATTTATACACCTTTTAGATATGACTGGAATGAATTAAATTCTTATGACAGGGAAAAAGTTTTATCTCATATTGATGCTTCTAAAGATGATATTCTTTTTAATGAACCAATGCTTTTACTGGAATATCTAGGTAAATTTAATAAGAAAAAAGTAAGATATCCTGATTCAATTTATAGATTTACATATAATCCAAATTTATCAAAATTAGGAATATATATTGATGAAGATTTTGTATGGCAAAGTCTGGTTGAATTTTTATCAAATAAGAGAAGTGAAAAAGAAATTATTCCAGAAGTTTCAGATAAAAATAAAATTTTGAGTAAAGGTTTTGATTTGAAATCTTCATTCAGACCAAATATGAAAAAGACAAAATAAATGCTAAAGGAAGAAGAGGAATTTATGAAAATAGCGATAAAACCAAGCATATTAAACGGTACAATAGAAATTCCGCCATCTAAAAGTTATTCACACAGAGCAGTGATTGCGGCTGCATTAGCTGAAGGCGGGAAGAAGTCAAAGATTGATAATTTGAAGTTCTCGGTGGATATTACAACAACAACGGATATTATGGAAAACTGGGGAGCGAAAATCAATCGAGAGGAAAGTTCTCTTGAAATTATTGGAAATGGCGGAAAAGTCGTTCCAAAGGATAAGCATGTGCAATGTAATGAATCGGGATCTACAATCAGGTTTTTGATACCGATTGGGATTACAGATGAAAATGAGCTGATTTTCGATGGAAAGGGAAAGCTAGTGGACAGACCGCTTGACTCGTATTATAGGATTTTTGATAAACAGGGAATTTTTTATAAAAATGAGAATGGTAAATTGCCACTTACAGTGAATGGAAAATTGAAGGCAGGAAATTATGAAATTGACGGGAATATAAGTTCACAGTTTATTACGGGACTTTTGTATGCCCTGCCGCTCTTGGACGGAGATTCAAAGCTGACTATTAATAAGAATCTGGAGTCAAAGGGATATATTGATTTGACATTGGAAATATTGAAACTGGCAGGAATTGAGATTGTGAACAATGACTATAAGAGTTTTGATATAAAGGGAAATCAGATTTATAGGCCGTTTGATTATACTGTTGAGGGGGATTATTCACAAGTGGCGTTTTGGATTGTGGCTGGAATAATTTCTGCAAATAAGGATAATGAAGTGAAATGTCTGCATGTGAATAAGAATTCGCTACAAGGCGACAGGGAAATAATAGAAATTGTTGAAAGAATGGGAGCAGATATCGAGATTTTCGATAATTATGTACTTGTGAGACCTTCTAAAACTAAAGGAACAGTAATTGATATTTCGCAATGTCCTGATATTGGGCCAATTTTGACAGTATTAGGAGCCTTGAGTGAAGGGGAAACTAGGATTATTAATGGAGAAAGACTTAGAATAAAGGAGTCGGATAGAATAACTTCGATAAAGACTGAACTGAATAAACTTGGAGCGAATGTAGCTGAGGAAGGGGACAGTTTAATAATTCAAGGTGTAGAAGGATTTAAAGGTGGAGTTACAGTAAATGCATGGAATGATCATAGAATTGCAATGTCGCTTGCGATTGCTTCAACAAGATGTGAAAAGGAAATAATTCTGGAAGAGGCTGAAAGTGTCAGAAAATCTTATCCGCATTTCTGGGATGATTTTGTAAAAATGGGTGGAGAAATTGAGATTATTGAGAAGTAAAATTGGGAATAAAAAAATAAAAAATGGAGGAAAACTTTATGAAATTAAATTGTAAAAAGAAACTATATTTTGGAATGATGGCTTTATTTTTAGCAGGAATGGCATTTAGTACAATTTCTGTTGCAAAAACTACAAGTAAAAGTAAAATAGTAAAATCAATTTCAGCTGATAATGCTATTATGGATGTAAAATCTTATGGGTTTGTTGATTTGGAAGGTGCGAAAACTTCAGCAATTATTGTTGAATACAATCAAGATATTAAGGCGAGTTCTGTGGACAAAAATGACTATGAAATTATAGACTATGTAATTTATAATGAAAAAAAGGATGGTTTTGAGAAAACTATAGAAATTGATAAAGACAGTATAAAAGGAAATGAAGGACAAATTATGAAAGTTTATGTCAATAACAAGCCGGAAATCTCTAAAAATGGAGGTATTAAAGAAGGAAAATATGTTATTATTGAAGTGAATACAGCATATATGCTTATGGGACAGAATTTATCCTATACGAGTACAATGATGGCCGGTGTAAAACAGATAGGGGAAATTACTGGGAAAAATGGAAAAATTACTGCAGGAACAAAAGAAGTTTCAAATTATACTTTATCAGAAGAAACACAGACAAGACCAACAGGAGAAACTGTTACAAAAACAATAATTACAGCAGATAAAAACAAAATTATCTTGCCGGAATTTGACAAAAATAGCGGATGGAAAATACATTATATTGGAAATGGAGGATTTAAAGCTACTAAGGCATATAGTGAATATACTGGAAAATATGAGGATTTTGAAATGCCTTATGCAATTTATGTTCCAAATAAAGAAGTTTTAGAAAAAAATAAAGGAAATATTTCGGTTGTTCTGCATATGGAACATGCAGGAGCAAATGATACTGATCCAATGGCTTCACTTACTTCTTCAAAAGCGGCGGTAAAAGCGGCAAGTAAAGAGATACAGGAGAAAAATCCTGCAATAATTATTGTTCCACAAGTTGAGGAAAGTCGACGTTCTACAAATGATGTTGTTTCTTCAAGTGAAGCGAATACAGCAATTTGGGAGTTATTAGATTCGGTTTTAACAGAATACAGGGGATATATTAATGAAAGCCGTATTTACGGAACAGGTCAATCTATGGGAGGAATGCTTCTTTTAGATATGGCGGCACAAAGAGATAATTTTTTTGCAGGTATAGCAATTTTAGGCTCTCAATGGTCTAATAACTATAATAAAGAATTTCAGAATAATGGTGCACCAGCACGTTCTCCAGAAAATGACCCAATCAGTTTTAATGGATTTGGACTCGATAAAAAGAACTATCAGAACTGGTATTATATGATTTCAGATGATAATGTCCTTGTTCATACGGCTGCAGATGATTTGATGGCAACAAGTTTATGGAAAGCAATTCAGGAATATTTCAAGGCTGCAGGAATTGAAATTGCTCATGATGAATGGGATCCTTATCTTTCTGTTGAAGAGCAAAATAAAATTGATAGAAAAATGACAGCCCATGATAATACAAAACCAGGTACTGGAATAAATTGGGGAGAATTTAGCAAAGGGTCGCACATGTCGACTTGGAAATATGGTTATCAAGTGGACTACCCTTTTGAGTGGCTATTTGAACAAAGACGTGAAACAGCAAAGGCACGTGGAAAAGTGGAACAGTTAAAAAATAAATGGCTTGGTCGTGATAAAAATGGAAATATCAAAAAAGGGTCAGGAACTGCTGGATTGAATACCGCTCAGTATACTCCTACCGGAAAAAGTGATACTTACACAGAGAATTGGAAACCATATGATGTTGTAAACAAATTAATAAACGATATTCCAAATGCTGAAAAAATAGTACTGAATAAACGTACAGGTGAAACATATACTAAAAAATCATATGTGGGAATGGTTCGTAAATTATATAATTTACTTTTGAAAGAAGATAAAAAGAAGGTTAAAAATTATAATGAGTTAGTAAAGGCTGAAAAATAGGATACTTCTATTTAAACGATGTTTTTTATAAAATCGAAGGAGCGAAAAAATGGGAGCAAATTTTGGAAAAAATTATAAAATATCAATTTTTGGTGAATCACATGGTAGTGCATTGGGAGTGAATATTGATGGAATTCCGGCAGGAACGGAGCTGGATATAGAATTTATCTCGCAGGAAATGAGAAGAAGAGCACCTGGAAGATCAAAATTGACAACACCTAGAGTGGAAAAGGATGAATTTGAGATTTTGAGTGGATTTTTTGAAGGAAAGACGACTGGAACGCCACTTGCGATGATTATTAGAAATTCAAATCAGCGTTCAAAGGATTACAGCGAATTAAAAAGAAAGCCAAGACCAGGACATGCAGACTGGAGCGGATTTAACAGATATAACGGATTTAATGATATTCGTGGAAGCGGGCATTTTTCTGGTAGAATAACGGCTTCATTGGTATTTGCTGGAGCAATTGCAAAGCAGGTTTTAAAGAATCAGGGAATTTTAATTGCAGCTCATATCAAATTCGTAAAGGATATTGAAGATAGGGACTTTATGGAAAGTGATATTACAGAGGAAAATATTGATAAACTCAGAAATATGACTTTACCTGTCTTGAATGAGGAAATTGTGGAAAAAATCGAGAAGGCTGTGGAAAAAACTAGGGAAGAAAAGAATTCACTTGGTGGAATTGTAGAACTTATGGTTACAGGACTTCCTGCGGGAATAGGAGACCCATATTTTGAATCTATGGAAAGTGAACTTTCAAGAATGATTTTCTCAGTGCCAGCCACAAAGGGAATAGAATTTGGAGCAGGCTTTGGAATTACAGAAATGACAGGATATGAAGCAAATGATGAAATGTTTTATGATGAAAAAGGTAATATAAAATCATTTTCAAATAATAACGGTGGAATCATAGGTGGAATAACGACTGGAATGCCAATATCATTTAAAGTGGCGATAAAACCGACGGCTTCAATTGAAAAAGCACAAAAAACTGTAAATATTGAAACAAAGCAAAATGATATTTTAGAAGTGAGAGGAAGACATGATCCAATAATAGTGCCAAGAGTAGTTCCTGTATTGGAAGCGGCTACGGCAATTGTGATTTTGGATAGGGTTTTGGAAAGTAAAAAAAGAGTATTGTAAAAATAATTATTTGATTTCAAAAGAACATTTTAAAATAGAGCTACTAAAAATTATATAAATCTAGTATTGAGTAAAATGGTAATAGCTTTTGAATTGAGTTTTAAGGCAGTTTTACTATACGAAAAAAGAAAAATAAATAGTAGTTACAATTTATATATAAATATTAAATAAACACTTCAAATTTTATTAAATTTATTATATAATAAGCAAGGAAATGTTTTTTATAAAAAAAGGATTATGCGTTATCCGTTAATTAACGTAAATTTGTGAAAGGAAAGGATAAAATGTTTAAATAATGGAATTATTAACAATAAAATTAAAAAAATTGTTTTCAGAAAATATAAATAATATTTTTGGTGCTGATTATGCAGAAAAAGTCGATATTCAGAATTCTACAAAAAAAGAATTTGGGGATTTTCAAACAAATTTTGCGATGGTTAGTTCAAAATTAATTGGTAAAAATCCACGAGAAATTGCAAATATGCTTGTAGATAATTTTAAAGAAAATGATATTATTGAAAAGTTGGAAATTGCAGGACCAGGGTTTATTAATATTTATTTGAAAAATAGCTTTTTAAATGAAGAGATTAAAAAAGTGGAAAATGAGAAATATGATTTTTCCTTCTTAAATACAGATAAAACTGTTATTATTGATTATTCTTCTCCCAATATTGCTAAAAGAATGCACATTGGACATTTGAGAAGTACGATTATTGGGGATTCTATAAAAAGAATTTTACAATTTTTGGGATTTCATACACTTGCTGACAATCATATAGGTGATTGGGGAACACAGTTTGGAAAACTTATTGTAGCTTATAAAAATTGGCTGAACAAAAAGGCTTATGAAGAAGATCCGATTGGTGAACTCGAAAGAATTTATGTGCAGTTTTCTGATGAAGCTAAAAAAAATCCTGCTTTGGAAGATGAGGCTCGTGAAGAACTGAAAAAATTACAGCTTGGAGATGAAGATAATCAGGAACTGTGGAAGGAATTTATAGATATTTCACTAAAGGAATACAATAAAATTTATGATAGACTCGATGTAAACTTTGATTATTACTATGGTGAATCATTTTACAATGATATGATGCCATCTGTATTAGAAAAATTAAAGGAAAAAGGCATTGCACGTGAAGATCAGGGAGCATTGGTTGTATTTTTTGAAAATGATAAGTTGCCACCTGCAATTGTGCAGAAAAAAGATGGTAGTTTCTTGTACACAACTTCTGATTTGGCTACAATGAAATTTAGAAAAGATGAACTAAATGTGGATGAGGCAGTTTACTTGACAGATGATAGACAGCAAAATCACTTTAAACAGGTTTTTGAGATTGGAGAAATGCTAGGAAAACCTTATAATTATAAAAAGACTCACGTTGTATTTGGAATTATGAGATTTGGAGATGGAATGATTTTTTCTTCTAGAAGTGGAAATATAATAAGGCTTGTTGATTTGCTGGATGAAGCAAAAACTCAAGTTAAAAAGGTAATTGATGAAAAAAATCCGAATATTCCTAAAGATGAGAAAGAAAATATTGCTGAAATTGTTGGAAGTGGAGCTATAAAATATTTTGATTTAAGCCAAAATAGAACTTCTGATATAACATTTACTTGGGACAAGGTTCTTAGTTTTGAAGGAAATACAGGTCCTTACCTGCAATATACTTATGTTCGGATTATGTCGATTTTTAGAAAATTGAAGGAAGAAAATATTAATGTAGAAAATGAAAACATTATTTTAGAGGACATGACTGGTATTGAACGAGAATTAGCTACAGAGCTTTTAAGATTCCCACAGGCAGTAGTAAAATCCTATGAAAGTTATCGTCCAAACATAATAGCTGACTACTTATTTGATATGGCAAAATTATTTAATAATTTCTATAATTCAAGTTCTATTTTGAAGGAAAAAAATAAAAAAGTTATGGACGCACGAATTTTATTATCAGAAAAAACTGCATTTGTTTTAAAGGAAGGTCTTAGTCTTCTTGGAATTAAGACGGTAGATAGAATGTAAATTCATAAAAATTTTAGTTAAAAAAAGAAATAATATAAATTTTACTAAAAAAGAGAAATAAATTAATCAAAAAACAATTTTGATTTAATCGGGATTTAATAGTTATAGTGTATACTATATTTAGATCGATTAAAAGATCTGAAACCTCAATTAACCCCCCCTTTTATGGCCCTCTTTTTTAAGAGGGCTTTTTACTTTTTATACATCTGATGATTTTAGCATAAGAATCAACTGATTAATTAAATAAAAAAATTAAATATAGAAAAGAGGAGAACAATGGCAAAACAACAACAATTTCTTTATGATTATAGAAATGATCATAGTGGGGAAAGTAGTAGTAAATTAGTAAAAATTGCATTTATTTTGTTTATTATTTCAGCATTGCTGGTGGCATTTTCACATTTTATTTTAATTGGAAAAAAAGCAAAATTTGAAAAAGATATCCCTGTACTTAAGGAAAATAAACAAAAACTGGAAAAGGAAGTGGAAGCTATTAATAATAGTATCAAACATAGTGAAGACACTTACAAAAAAACGGAAGCATTAGTAAATAAATACAAAAAATAATAAATGAGAGGTAAAAAAAATGAAAAAAGTATTATCAATTATTGGTATATTACTTGCTACGGCAGGATTTTTATACTCAGGAATACAAATTTTTGGAACAACTGGAAAATTTATGGAACATAATGGTTTACAATCAAATATAAAAAAATTAACTGAAGAAAAAAATAAAAAAACAGAACAACTTGCTGAGCTTACGAAAAAAAATACAGATATGAAAGCTCAATATGAAAAACTTAAGGCTGATAAAAAAATAAAAACAGTTTATTTAACATTTGATGATGGGCCTTCAGCACATACTGATCAAATACTTGAAATTTTGAAAAAAAATAATATAAAGGCAACATTCTTTATAATTGGAATTGGAAAAAATTACAATGATTACAAAAAAATAATTGACCACGGGCATGTACTTGGATTGCATACTTATTCGCACGAATATAAAGAAGTTTATGCAAACGAAGAAAGTTTCTTTAAAGATCTTTATAAAATAAGAGATGCTGTAAAATCAACGACTGGGCTAGATGTAAAAATTACAAGATTTCCTGGTGGTTCAAGTAATGCAAAAGCATCAAAAGCTTTAAAAACAGCGATAATTAATAGAATGACAAAAGAAGGATATGTATATTTTGATTGGAACTGTGATTCAACAGATGCTTCTGGAAATAATGTTCCTGTAGAAAAATTGGTTAAATATGGTGTTTGTACAACTCATCCTGATATAAATGTCCTAATGCATGATACAAATGCTAAGAAAACTACTGTTCAAGCATTACAGCAAATTATTGATGGATATAGAAAAGCAGGATATACATTTGAAACTTTAGATGTAAATAGTCCAAAAATTCAGCATATGAAACAGCCTGAACTGAAATAACTAAGTAAAAAATAAGTAATTAAACATTAAAAATATGATATAATGTAGAAGTTGTTTAAATTTGGGAAAATTAATTTTTTAAATATTAGACATCATAAAAAAATTTTATTGTATTAAAGGAGAAAAATTAATGAAAAAAATAGTTACTATAATTGCAGGTATGGCAATATCACTATCACTAATGGCAGAAACAAATACAAATAGTAATATAATTTACATAAAAAATGAAATGATAAAAGCTGTTGATAGTGGAACGGACTTATATGTTGCAAAAGCAAAGACAACTTCTACGAAAGAAAAAACATCTAATTCAGGAAGCTCACAAAGTGGAATAGCTTCATATTATGGTAAAGGGCTGCACGGAAGTAAAACAGCAAATGGAGAAAGACATAATAGAAATGAAATGGTAGCGGCACACAGATCTCTTCCATTTGGTACAAAGGTAAAAGTTACAAATTTGAGTAATGGAAAAGAAGTTGTTGTAAGAATTAATGATAGAGGTCCTTTTATTAAGGGACGTGTGATTGATTTGAGTTATGGAGCTTTTTCAAAAATAGAAAATCCTGGAAAAGGGATTACAAAAGTAAAACTTGATGTTTTAAAATAATTACTTATTATTTAAAGTTTTTTATAAAATTCTAAATTAAAAAGAAAAGAAGGAAAGGTGGAAAATACAGTGTTAAGCGGTAAAATTGCATTAATTACAGGTGGTTCAAGAGGAATTGGAAAGGAAATCGCACTAAAATTTGCTGAAAATGGAGCAACTGTTATTTCTGGAGATTTAATTGATCCTGATTACAGCCATGAAAATGTTTCACACGTTAAATTAAATGTTACTGATAGAGAAAATATAAAAGAAATTGCAAATGAAATCAAAGAAAAATATGGAAGATTGGATATTCTTGTAAATAATGCAGGAATTACAAGAGATTCACTACTTCAAAGAATGAAGGAAGCAGACTGGGATTTAGTAATTGATATTAACTTAAAAGGTGTCTACAATGTGATGCAAGGTTTTGTTTCTTTATTATTAAAGAGCAAAGCTTCAAGTGTAATTAATATGGCTTCTGTAGTAGGAGTAGATGGAAATGCAGGACAAACTAACTATGCAGCTACAAAAGGTGGAGTAATCGCTATGGCAAAAACTTGGGCAAAAGAATTTGGTAGAAAAAATCTTAGATCAAACGCAATTGCACCAGGATTTATCGAAACAAATATGACTCACGTATTACCTGAAAAAGTTGTAGAAACTGTACTTGCAAATACTCCGCTTAGAAAGATGGGAGATGCTGAAGATGTTGCAAATGCTGCATTGTATTTAGCAAGTGATATGTCTAAATTTGTTACAGGACAAGTTTTGAGAGTTGATGGAGGATTAAATTTATAATTCAAATAAATTTATTTAAAAATGACAAAAAATAAAAAATTCTATGCTTATTTCATTATAGATACAAATGAAAATGGAATACTTGAAAACTGGGCAGATTGTCAAAAAAAAGTAAGCGGTAAAAAAGTTCGTTATAAATCATTTAAAAATTTTTCTGAAGCACAAGAATGGCTAAATTCCGGAGCAAATTATGAAAAAAAAGAGAAAAGTAATTTGACGAAACTGTATTCTGAGCTAGAGCGTGACGCAATTTATTTTGATGCAGGAACAGGGCGTGGTAACGGTGTGGAAGTTAGATTAACTGATTTTGATGGTAATTCACTGCTTTACAAAATTATGAATGAAAAAAATATTAATGAATTTGGAAATTATTATGTTGCTAATACCAGAACAAATAACTTTGGTGAATTAGTTGGAATTTATACTGCTTTTGTCTATGCTAAGAAATACGATATAAAGGTAATTTGTGGGGATAGTTCACTAATTATTGAATATTGGTCAAAGGGACGATATAATAGTTCTAATTTGGAAAATGACACAATTGAACTTATAAAAAAAGTAACTTTAATGAGAAATGAATTTGAAAAAAAAGGTGGAACTGTAAAAAAAATCTCTGGAGATGTTAATCCTGCTGATTTAGGTTTTCACAAATAATACTAAAATAGAAGGAGGATTTTTATGAAAAAAATATTATTAGTAGTAATAATGTTGATAACGTCTGTTATTGGATTGTCTAAAACTAAAATTACAGACAAAACTCTTAAAGGCGAATATACAAGAGGAACAAATACATTTACGTATATAAAAGATAATCTGGTTTTTCCCAATAAAGTTCTTACTTTCACAGTAAAAGATAACTCTGGGTTATTGGATAAAATTTACGAGTTTATGATGAAAAATTACGGTGTAGATGATTCAGATCTTGTTACTTTAGATGTTAAAGGCACAGTGTCTAAAGATGGTGTTTTGACAATAAAAAAAATAGTTAATTATCAAATCCCTGAATATAAATTACATGCAGCAGATTTTGGTATTACACCATCAAGTACAAACACGTCTCAAGAAGATTCAGGAATAACTAATGATTCTTCAAATTTAAATACCCCTGGTTCTTTCTTTAATCAAGAAACTGGAAATTAATTTCTCAAGAATTACAAATAATTTTAAAAACAAGGGACGTTTTGTCTCTTGTTTATTTCTTTAGTTATTAAAAAACAAAATCTTGGAAAATATAAATAAAGTATTTGGATTTAATAAAGAATATGAATTAAATTTTTATCTGTTTACATAATTTTCTGTACTTGCAATTATTATTAAAATATGCTATAATCAAAATGATAAAAATTTATATAAAAAAATAAAAAAATAAAAATAATGGAGGAAAAATTAAAATGGCAAAAGCTAAATTCGAGAGAAGCAAACCACACGTAAACGTAGGGACAATAGGTCACGTTGACCACGGGAAAACAACAACAACAGCAGCAATATCAAAAGTATTGGCTGAAAAAGGACTAGCAGAAAAAGTTGATTTTGAAAATATCGACCAAGCTCCTGAAGAAAGAGAAAGAGGGATTACAATCAACACAGCTCACATTGAGTACGAAACAGAAAACAGACACTATGCTCACGTTGACTGTCCAGGTCATGCCGATTATGTAAAAAACATGATTACAGGAGCAGCTCAAATGGATGGAGCAATCCTAGTAGTATCAGCAGCTGATGGTCCAATGCCTCAAACAAGAGAGCACATCCTTCTTGCAAGACAAGTTGGAGTTCCTTATATCGTAGTTTACTTGAACAAAGTTGACATGGTAGACGATGAAGAATTATTAGAATTAGTAGAAATGGAAGTAAGAGAATTACTTACAGAATACGGATTCCCAGGAGATGATGTACCAGTAATTAAAGGATCTTCATTAGGAGCATTAAATGGAGAAGCTCAATGGGTAGACAGAATCATGGAATTAATGGATGCAGTTGATGACTACATTCCAACACCAGAAAGACCAGTAGACCAAGCATTCCTAATGCCAATTGAAGACGTGTTCACAATCACAGGAAGAGGAACAGTTGTAACAGGAAGAGTAGAAAGAGGAGTAATCAACGTTGGTGAAGAAGTAGAAATCGTAGGGATCAAGCCAACAACAAAAACTACTGTAACAGGAGTAGAAATGTTCAGAAAATTATTGGATTCAGGACAAGCTGGAGACAACATTGGAGCATTGTTAAGAGGAACTAAGAAAGAAGAAGTGGAAAGAGGACAAGTACTTGCTAAACCAGGAACAATCAATCCACATACAGGATTCAAGTCAGAAGTATACGTATTGACAAAAGATGAAGGAGGAAGACATACACCATTCTTCACAGGATACAAACCGCAATTCTACTTCAGAACGACAGACATTACAGGAGAAGTAAACTTGCCAGAAGGTGTAGAAATGGTAATGCCTGGAGATAACATAGAAATGACAGTAGAATTAATTCACCCAATCGCAATGGAAGAAGGATTAAGATTTGCGATAAGAGAAGGTGGAAGAACAGTAGCTTCAGGAGTAGTAGCAACTATTACTAAATAGTTTTCTGTAAAGGACTTTCGTTAAGAGATAAAATAAAAATAAATATTTTATGTTGTAGGATAAATTTTTTAATAAAATAAGATATTTATAAGTAAAATATAATTAATGATAGCACTTAATTAAATTATTAAAAAATTTTTTTGAATTTATTTATAGTGCTATTGTTTTTTTGAAAATTATAAGGTATACTAGTTATGAGATTTGTAGTATCTATATATACTAAATATTGTACATTTGTATGTCTTAGACTTTAAAGTAAATTTTTAAAAAGGTATTTTTAAATGATAAATTTGTAAAGTTATATTTAATTTTCATCAAAAAATATAATATTTTTTATTAATTTTGAAGTTGAGTTGCTGTAATCCAAATTATTTAGCTTAAGTTTGAAAATTATTTTAACTTTATTATTAATAAAATTGCTTTTTTTAAAAAAAACTTTACAAATTCATATTATTATGCTAAAATTAGCTGTGAATTGTTAAGATATATTTGTTAAAATTATTTTTAGGAGGAAAAACAATGAAAAAAGTATTAGGAGTATTAGCATTAGTATTAAGCGTATCTAGTCTAGCTTTAGCTGATCAAGATCAAGATACATTAAAAGAAATTCATTTCTCTACTGAATTTAGACAAAGTTATACAGACAAAAAGGCGAACACTGGAAATGGATTAGGAATCGCAGGATTCAAAGGTGAAAACAAAGAAAAAGCTAGATGGAGAAACATCTTTGGTGGAGATTTACATTTAGTAGATGAAGGAAACTTAGGATTGAGATTTGAATTCCAAAATGACCAAGATAGAAAAACAAATAAATTCAATTATCAGACTAAAACAGGAACAAAAGGAACTGTTGATAAATCTCAGACTTGGGAATCTGATATTGCATTGTATAGAGACATTACTTTAGGTTCTTGGACTTCTAAATGGGATTTAGGATGGACTTATAAATCTTCAAAAGGAACAGGAAGATATTCTGGACATAGAGGAACATCAAATGAAATTTATGTAGGACCTACATTTGCAATTAACTTCTTTGGACAAGAGTTCAGTGCAAAAACTCAAGCAGTTTATTTTGATCAATCAGGTGGAAAAAGTGCAGATAACGTTTGGGAAGGAAACGACTTCCAAAAAGGAAAAGTATCTGGATGGGGACTTAATGTTGCTTTAGAAAACGGTGGAAAAATCTTTGATAATGGAATTGGAAGCTTAGATTATAACGTAGGATTAACTCATAAATTAAGAGATGCAAAAGGTAAATTAGTTGCAACTGGAAAAGATGCTAAATCTAATGTATATTTAGACTATGTAGTAGGAACTACTTATAAAACACCTAGTTTCGGTGGATTCTATGGATTAATCAATGCTGAAAACGAATGGGAAAAACATACTTCTAGACATGGATTCTCAAATAACTTCTCAGTATGGACTGGATTAGGATATAAGACAGGAATTGATTTACCAGTAGGAACATTAACATTAAACCCTATGGTTAAATATAGAGTTGTTAACAAAGAAACTGTTAAAGGATATGCTAATGATGGACGTTACACAAGTTCAGATAAATATACAAGAGAATACAATGAATTAAGAGCAGGATTAAAAGTTGGATTAGAAGTTAAATAATAACAACTTAATATAATTTGATTCATAAAAAGAAAAGAGATGAAATATTTCATCTCTTTTTTTAATATTATTTAATTTTTATAAATTAAATTTTGTAACAAATTTTGTCCCTTTATTCAATTCACTTTCAACCTCAATACTTGCATTATGCTGCTCAATGATTTTTGCAACTAATGAAAGTCCTAGTCCAAAGCCCTTGTTTACTTTTTTGTTTCGGGAATCATTTACTTGGTAAAATCTTCCCCAAATAAGTTTTTTATCTTCATCAGATATTCCAATTCCATTATCTTCAATCTCCATAATACAGTTTTCATTTTCTGAATACAATTTTACACTTATTTCATCCTTTGTAAATTTCATTGCATTATTAAGCAAATTGTCAAGCAATCTTTCTATCATTACTTTATCACCGTTTATAAATATATTTTGTTCAATATCTTTTAAAATTTTTATATTTTTTTCACTCAGTAAATTTTTGTAGTCCTCCAATATTTTTTGTACTGTTTCTGAAAAATTTATTTTTTGTAAATCGATGTTTGTTTGCTTTTCTATTTTGGAAAGTTCCATTATTTGATTTATTAGCTCTGACATTCTTTTGGCTTGACGCTGAATCACAGAAAATGAGTCCTTTGCTTCCTCTAAAGTATCTGCATATTCCAGCGAATATTGGCTTTCTGTAAGTATAACGCTTACAGGTGTCCGAAGTTCATGTGAAACGTCTGAACTAAACTGTTTTTCGCGTATATAAGAATTTTCAAGGGAGTTTAACATTTGGTTAAAGGCATTTGCCATCTTGTGTATTTCATCTTTTCCTTCATCAATTTCAATCCTTTTTGAAAAATCGCCGTTTTTTTGAATTTCTGAGGCTGTATTGGAAATTTTTGATACAGGATTTAGCGCTTTTTTAATGATTTTATATCCTCCATAAATTATTATTAATAATAATAACGGACTTGAAATTAAAATTATTAAAAGCATTCTATTGACTTCATTTGTTAACTTATTTACTGGTATAATTCCCCTAATCCATTCATCTTCAGGGGTATCTATTTTTTTATCAAAATAATAGTATTTTCCTCCATTTTTTTCATAAGTTCTAACTGTGTTTTCTACAAGATTTAATGTCAAATCAAATCCCCTCGGCGACATTCCAGCCATTTCTATTCCAGCATTATTATATTTTACAAAATAAATCCCGTCATCAAAATCATCAAAATCGTTAGGATCAGAAGCCATCTCAACTACTGATTCCATAAGTTCCTTCTGGTTTAAGTCCCCTGTTATCTTGTCTGCAACAGTAAAAGATCCAGCTAGCATAATCGCTATCAAAATAACTATAAAAGCAGTATACCAAAGGGTTATCTTTACAGTTACAGGAAAATTTTCCCAGATTTTATTTACTTTGTCTTTCAAAATTCAATTATTCCTTTCTTTGCGCAAAAATACCTAATAATTACTTCTTTGGACTAATCCTCCTTTATAACATATCCAAGTCCTCTTTTTGTGTAAATTATTTGCTTTCCATCTTCTATGTCTATTTTTTTTCTAATGTTTTTTATCAAAACGTCAATTATATTGGAATCTCCTTCATAATCAAAATCCCACACATGCTCCTTAATCTGCTCTCTGCTTAAAATCCGATTTTTGCTTTGCATAAGGTATTCCAGAACTTCATATTCCTTTCCAGTTAATTCTATCTGTTTTCCAGCTCTTGTTACTGATTTTTCTGAAGTATCTAAAATCAAATCTCCTATCACAAGCTTATTTGAACTATTTCCATATTTTCTTCTCACAACTGCCCTAATTCTTGCCAAAAGCTCATTAAAGTCAAATGGTTTTACAATATAGTCATCAGCCCCCAAGTCAAGCCCTTTTACCTTATCATCTGCATTATCTCTTGCAGTAAGCATAAGAATCGAAGTATGATTTCCCTTATTCCTAAGTTTTTTGATAACTTCAAATCCATCTACTTTTGGCATCATAATATCCAGAATTACTAAATCATATTCGCCATATTCCAAATAATCAAGCGCTTCTTCCCCATCAAGCACACTGTCTACACTATATCCATTTTTTTTTAGATACCTTGTTACAACATTATTCAAATCTACTTCATCTTCTGCCAATAAAATTTTCATATTTAATTCTCTCCTGCATTATTTTTTAGCAAATGCTAAAATCCTAATTTTTTATTATTCTAATGTAAAAACTATAGCAATTTTACTATAATATATCATGAATTTAAAAAAATAAAAAGAGAGTAAACTGAAAATAGTAAATTTTCAATCAACCCTCTGTAAGAATATTTTTTAATTTATTTTATTAATCTCTGTCTGCTTTCCATTTTACAATTGCACCAGTTACTGCGTCAATATCAAATTCATATTCCCATCCGTTATAATAAATTTCTCCTTCATAAACCATTCTTCCATTTTCTCTGTCCAAGTGAATTTCTTTCACGTGGGAACTGTTCGCTCCTGGCACTTTTTTCAATGCAATATTCATTGCCCTGTTTACTCCAATATAACTGTTTGAAGCAATGTTTCTGTTGTATTTGTGCTTGCTTTTTGCGTTTGCAGTTACTGATACTCCTAATACCATTATTCCTAATAATGCGATACTTAAAATTTTCTTTTTCATAATTTTTCTCCTTCTTTTTCATTTAAATTTTTTTTGATTTAAAAATTTTTGCAAGATTTTTTATTTATATTATATTTTAATAATTTCTATTGTAATGATTTACTTTAGTTCCAATAATTTCGCCTGTTGAAGCGTCTATATCAAATTCGTATTTTGAATTATTGTAAAAAATTTCGATTTCATAAACTGCTCTTCCGTGATCATAATCTAAGTCTATCTTTCCAAAATGGCTTTGATTCGCTCCTGGAACTTGTGCAAGTGCAATTGATTTTGCTTTTTCCATTGTTATAGTTTGCGAATTGTTCACATTTCTATTAATGTGAGCAGAATTATTTGAAACTCCGTCTATTTTCCATTTTACAATATCACCAGTTACAGCATCAATATCAAATTCATACTCCTGTCCGTTATAATAAATTTTTCCTTCATAAACCATTCTTCCATTTTCTCTGTCCAAGTGGATTTCTTTCACGTGGGAACTATTCGCTCCTGGCACTTTTTTCAATGCAATATTCATTGCCCTGTTTATTCCGACGTAACTGCCTGAAACAACATCTCTATTATATTTGCTTCTACTCTTTGCGTTTGCAGTTACTGATACTCCTAATACCATGATTCCTAATAATGCGATACTTAAAATTTTCTTTTTCATAATTTTTCTCCTTCTTTTTCATTTAATTTTGTTTTGATTTAAAAATTTTTGCAAGATTTTTTATTTATATTATATTTTAATAATTTCTATTGTAATGCTTTACTTCAGTTCCGACAATTTCTCCCGTTGAAGCGTCTATGTTAAACTCATATTTTGAGTTATTGTAGAAAATCTCGATTTCATAAACTGTTCTTCCATGATCGTGATCCAAATCTATTTCTCCAAAATGGCTTTCATTTGCTCCTGGCACTTGTGCAAGTGCAATTGATTTTGCTTTTTCCATCGTTACATTTTGTGAACTGCCTACATTGTTGTTAATATAAACTGCATCGTTTGGAACTCTGTTTCTATTTCTATATTTTCTGCTTGCTCCATAAGCAATACCAAGTATTCCTAATAATGCCATTCCAAAAATTACAACTTTTACAGCTTTATTTTTCATTTCTCTCTCTCCTTCAGTATTCAGTTGTTTTCTGCCTTTCTCTCTTATCTTGAATACATTATAGAACAGTTTTATGAATATAAAATGAATGGAAAAAAATTTTTACAAAAAAAAAGGAACAGCCCTAATTTTTAATTAGAATTATTCCTTTTATTTGTATTATCCGCTGTTACGAAGTCCTGTTGCAAGTCCGTTTATTGAAATATGAATGGCTTTTCTCAGTTCTTCTGAATCATCTCCAGCTCTTGAACGTTTTATTAATTCAATTTGTAAATAATTCATTGAGTCAAAATACGGCAGACGATTTCGTAGACTGCTCGCCAGTTCTGGGTTATCTGCCAGCAAGAAATCATTTCCTGTAATTTTTTTCAAGATATCAATTGTTAAAATCCACTCTTTTTCTATTTCCTTAAAGATTTTTTGTGCTGTTTCCTGATCACTTGCCAGTTTTACATATTCTGCGAAAATTGATAAATCTGTTTTTGATAGAACCATGTCAACATTTGAAATTGTTGAACGGAAGAATGGCCATTGCTTGTACATATTTTGCAGAATTTCCAGTTTTTTATCATCATTGTCAATCCACTTTGTAAACGCTGTTCCAACACCGTACCATCCCGGGAGCATTATTCTTGCTTGCGACCATGAGAATACCCATGGGATTGCTCTTAGGCTGTCTAGTGATTGTGTTTTTTTACGTGAAGACGGTCTTGAGCCAATATTTAACCCTGCAATAAAGTTTATTGGCGTAACTTCAAAGAAAAAGTCTGAAAACCCATCAGTATTGTAAACTAAGTCACGGTAGGCATAATAACTTAATTCTGAGACATTTTCTATTATTTTTTCATATTCTTCCCAGTCTGCATCTTCCTCTGTCAATGCACTTGATTCAAGAGCGGCCGAAACCAATGCTTCCAGATTTTTTAATCCTAAATCAGGATTTCCGTATTTTGCACCGATTACTTCTCCCTGTTCTGTAAGTCTTATTGTTCCGTCTGTACTTCCTTCAGGCTGTGCTAAAATGGCTTCATAACTTGGACCACCACCACGTCCTACTGTTCCTCCACGTCCATGAAAGAATGAAATTTCTACATCAAATTCCCGTCCGATTGCAGTCAGCTCTTTTTGCGCCTTGTATAAAGACCAGCTTGAACTTAAATATCCACCATCTTTGTTGCTGTCTGAATATCCTAGCATAACTTCCTGTTTTCGCCCTTTTTTATCCATCCATTTTTTCACTAACGGCAAATTAAACCATTTTCTCAAAATATCAGGAGCCGCAATTAAATCTTCCACTGTTTCAAAAAGCGGAACAATCTGTAAATCGCAAAATTCATTTCCTTCATTTCCTTTTGCAAGATTGGCTTCTTTTAGTAAAATAGCTATCTCTAGCATATCTGAAACGCTTGTTGCATGAGAAATCAGATTTTTTTCAATAATTTTACTTCCGAAACGTTCCCTCAAAGATTTTGCCTTTCTGTAAATTGCAAGTTCTGAGGCTAGTGTTTCACTTTGTGGAATTGTTGGATCGCTTAAAATTCTAGGGTCATGTTCCAGTTCCCGCATCAAAATTTCACATCTTGCGTCTTCTGACAGGCTCAAGTAATCTCCTAGAATGTTTGCATTTTTCAAAAGTTCTGCAACACATACTTCATGAACGCTGGAATCCTGTCTTAAATCAATTGTCGCAAGGTGGAATCCAAATATTTTTGTGGCACTGATTAGATTGTTTAATTTTCCTTGTGTTAAAAATTCGCTGTTGTTCTTTTTAAGAGATTCTGCCACGATTATCAAATCGTTTGTAAATTCATTAGCTGACTTGTAGGGAAGGTCAATTCCATTTTTTCTTTTTGGCGGTAATAAATCACGGTTATAATCACACAATTTATAAGCTGTTGCAAGCAGTCTGTCTGTTATTGTTGTCAATGCACGACGGTATGGCTCACGTGTTCGATGTGGCGAAACTTCTCCAGAAGCATCAGCCAGTTTTTGCAGTTCCTCAGTCACATTTGTCATTGAAATAGACATTGATAAATCTCTGTAAATTTCACGAACTACATCAAGATAATGCTGGAATAATTTTATAGCCTGTTCCTGTGCCGACTGTTCCAATGTATTTACTGTAACATAAGGATTTCCGTCCCGATCTCCACCAATCCACATTCCCATAGTAAGTGGAAGCAGAGCTTGAGATTTTACTTCAGAATTTCCCAATGTTTTTGAAATTTCCTGAAATTTATTCATAAGTCTTGGGATTTCATTGAAAAATGTAATGTTGTAATAACTTAGAGCATTACTTATTTCATCTGTTACACGCAATTTGGTAGCCCGTAACATTGCAGTTTGCCACCAGATCTGAATACCACGGCTTAGGTCGTTAAGCCATTCATTTTCATCAATTTGATGAGATTTTACATTTTCATATTTATCAAGAATATCAGTTAATTTTTTTGTCAAATCCAGAATACTTTTTCTTTGAACTTGTGTCGGATGTGCTGTTAAGACTGGCACAATTGAGACTTTTTCCATAGCCTTCAATATTTTATCCTGACTAATTCCCTTTTTCTTCAAATTTTTTAGTGATTTTTCAAGAGATCCAATCTGCAGTTTGTTGGAAATCTTTGCATATCGCTGTTCATGAGTCTGATACACATCTTCAGCAATATTTGCAAGTGCCGAAAAAATCGAAAAACCTCTTATCACACGCAAAATTTCCGCATCAGTAAGATCTGAACAAAAAGACGACAAATTTTTTCTAGCTTCCTGTTTTTGCGTCTTATAGTATTTTCTTGAAGCTTCTTTCAATTTTTCAGTAACTTCATAAATATGTAAACCCGCATATCTAAAAATCGTTTCACCTAGAAGAGTTGCAAAAAGTTCATTATGAACAAGCAAATCCTCCTGATGCTTATCAAGTTTCACTAACGGTAAAGGAGTTATCGGTAAATTTTTTAAATCCATTTATTTCACACTCTCTTTCTTTATATAAAATTCTACTTATTATCTAAATTTTATTATTTTAAGTATTTCACCTTTTAAATTATATCACAAAAACGTTTCGTATTAAATAGCGATTTTAAATTATTGCAAAATGTGATATAATTTTAACAAAATATGAAAAATTTATAAAAAATATTTTTTAAAAATAATTTTGTTATTTTAGTTAATTTAAGTAGACTTTTTTATATAGTGAATTTATTATTTAAATTATTTTAAGCAGGGAGATCAGACGCCATCTCCCTGCACCCACGCTTTACGCAAAACTTTCTTATAAAGAAAAAATAAAACTCGATTTTGAATAAAGGTTATTTTTACATGATTAACTAAATATTATTTAAAATTTATTCCAAAATCTCAAACAGTTATTTTTTCTTTAACGAAATTTTGCTTACTTTTCTAGTATCACAATTATGTGATTAAATTAAAACTGTCGTGATTTTTTTGGAATGAAAATGATTGTTTGAGCGAAGTTTTACGTAGCGAGTTTCATTTTTATTTCAAAAAAATACTTAGACAAGCAGGGATTGCAAAGGGGATGGCGACTGTTCCCCTTTGCTTTATAAAAAAGAAAAAGTATAAAATTATCAAGAAAAATCTTTATTAATAATAATTTGTTTCATATAATTTAAATAAGAATATAGGATTTTTAAAATATTAAATAAAAGAAAAAAAGAATGTTGAGGAAAATAAAATGAAAAAAAATTATGATGTATTGGAATTTTATAAGATAATTAACGAACTTATTGATTTATCAAGATTGGAGAAGACGAAAGAAAAGTTTCTGGATATTGATATTATAAAGGAAAAATCGGTTTTGGATAAAGAACTTATGCTTATGATGGAGATGATTGACTTTTATAAGTATGATGATGGTTTGGAACTTGCAGGGCTTGCAGATATTACTAGAATGATGAATTCTATTGATATTATTGGTTCTTATTTGAGTGCTGAGGATTTGGCAGTTCTGAAGAAAAATTTGACAATTTTTAGAATTTCTAAAAGCAGGGCTAAGAATGTCAGGGATAAATATAGAACGATTTGGAATCTGTTTAGTGATGTTGAGGAAGTTAAGGATATTGAGAACTTTATTTCAGAAGCAATTAATGATGAAGGAGTGTTAAAAGATGAGGCTTCGATTGGACTTCGTGATGTGAGAAGGCAGAAGCAGAATATTAATGCAAATATAAAAGAGAAATTTGACGAGCTGATTTCCAATAAAAGTACGCAAAATGCTATTCAGGAAAGAATAATAACTCAAAGAAATGATAGATACGTAATTGCTGTAAAGACAGATTTTAAAGGGCTTATTAAAGGAATAGAACATGATAGGTCTGCAACAGGAAGCACAGTTTACATTGAGCCTTTAAATGTTGTTTCATTAAATAATAAATTGCGTGAATATGAGGCTCGTGAACGTGAGGAAATTAGAAAAATACTGCTTAGAATTACAGAACTTGTAAAAACGAAAAAGGAAGAAATTCTGGAAATTAAGGAAATTTTGGAAAGACTGGACTTTATTGATGCGAAAACGAATTATTCGGTTAATAGGAAATGTATTGTTCCAAAAATTATTAATAAGGAATATTTGAAACTGGTTGAAGCAAGACATCCGTTAATTGATGAAAATACAGTTGTGCCGATTAATTTTGAACTTGGGAATCCTGAAAATATAATGCTTATTACAGGGCCTAATACTGGAGGGAAGACAGTAACATTGAAAGTGGCTGGACTTCTTACAATTATGGCATTATCTGGTATTCCAATTCCTGCAAATGAAAAAACTGAAATTGGATATTTTCACAATGTACTGGCTGACATTGGGGATGAACAAAGTCTTGAGCAAAACTTATCCTCATTTTCAGGGCATGTTAGCAAAATAAAAGATATAATTGAAAATGCAAACAGTAAATCACTTGTATTGATGGATGAATTGGGAAGTGGAACTGATCCAATGGAAGGGGCTGCTTTTGCAATGGCAATCATTGATTACTTGAACAAAAAACACGTAACTTCAATAATCACAACCCATTACAGCGAAGTAAAAGCCTATGCCTTTAATACAACAGGAATTAAAAGTGCCTCAATGGAATTTGACGTGGAAACATTATCTCCAACGTACAAACTGCTGGAAGGAATACCGGGAGAAAGTAACGCTCTTATAATTGCAAGAAAATACGGAATTAGTGAAGAAGTGATTGAAAATGCAAAAAGCTACATAAGTGAAGATAATCAGCGTGTCGAAGAAATGTTAAAATCAATTAAGGAAAAAAATGATGAGCTGGAAACAATGCAGGCACAATTGGAAGCAACAAGAACGGAACTTGACAAGCAAAAAAGCATTTATGAGCAAAATATGATAAAACTTGAAAATGAAAAAAATGAAATTATAAAACGTGCCTACGAGGAAGCTGACAATTACTTGAAAAACATGCAGGCAAAAGCTAAAAACCTCATTGACAAAATTAACAGCGAGGAATCTAAAAAAGAAGATGCGAAAAATGCTCAAAGAAGCCTGAATATGCTACGTGAATCATTTATTACGGATAAAAAGAAAAATGTAAAGGAAAAGAAAGTCGTTACTCAAAATGTAGATTTTTCGGTTGGGGAAGAAGTGCTTGTAAAAACAATGAACCAAAACGGAAAAATTTTGAAAATAATGCCAAACAACCGTATTCAAGTACAAACTGGAATATTAAAGCTGGTTGTATCAACTGACGACATTGTAAAAATTCAAAAGAAAAAAACAAACAAATTCAAAAACTTCGCCTCACTAAAACGAACTTCCCAAGTACGAGGAGAAATTGACTTACGTGGAATGAATGCCGACGAAGCAATCGCAGAATTAGAAACATACATGGACAGAGCAATGCTAACAGGTTACCACGAAATCTATATAATTCACGGAAAAGGAACAATGGTACTAAGAAAAAAAATCCACGAATACCTAAGAACTTCAAAATATGTAACAGAATTTAAGGATGCCAATCAGAATGAAGGTGGAATTGGGTGTACGGTGGTTACTTTGAAGTAGGACATTTGATTTAAAGGAGAATGAAAATTTATGAAAATCAAAAATCTTCATATAAAAGAATTTAAAGGATTGAGAGATATATCTATAAATTTTGAAAAAAATGATGAGCCGTTAGATTTAGTAGTTTTAGCAGGTTCAAATGGAAGTGGTAAAACAAGAGTATTAGAAAGTATTAAAGACTATTTCGAAAGTCACATTGATATTCAAGAAATAAAAATTATTAATAATTTGCAAATATTTTTTGAAAAAGAAGAAAAAGAATGTATAGATAAAATAGGAAGTGAAAAATATTTTTATAGTACTTTGAAATATTTTTCTTTAAATGATAAAAAAGAGAATCTGAATGATTCTTCATATTTAGTTATTAAAAAAAATTTATTAATTCTTCCTAAAATAATTTATGTTCCAACGGAAATAAATTTTCAGAAAATAGATATAGCTATTACTAATTTAGTACAGAAATATGAATTTTTAAATATTGTAGATACGAATTTAATAAAAGATATTCCGTCTTACATAGCTACAAAAATGATTTCAGCAATGCTTAAAAATAAAGATGAAAAAGTTGGAGATGTACAAAAAAAAGTTTTTAATGAAATAAATGAAATATTTGAAAATTTAAGTATAGATGTAAAAGTTGAAGATATCTCACAAGATGGTAGAAATATTACACTTTTCACAAATTCTTCAGGAGATGAGTTTGATATAAACGAGTTATCTTCTGGGGAAAAGCAGTTATTTTTACGGACTTTGGCTATAAAAATGCTAAATCCTGAAAATTCTATTATTCTGATTGATGAGCCTGAACTTTCATTGCATCCTAAATGGCAACAGAAAATTGTTGATGTTTATAGAAAAATTGGGGAAAATAATCAGATAATTATTGCGACACATTCACCGCATATTTTGGGGAGTGTGAGAAAAGAAAATATTATGTTGCTGGATAAGGATGATGAAGGGCAAATTGTGGTTAGGACTGGGGATGAATTGTATGATTCTTATGGACAGCCGACGGATAGAGTGTTGAAGGATATTATGGGCTTGGAAACTACTAGAAATCCTAAAGTGTTTAAGTTGTTGGAAGAAGTAAGAAAAATTGTTGATAGGGATGAATACAATAGTGATAAATTTAAAGAAAAATATCGTGAATTAAAGGGAATATTGGGTTCTAAAGATGAAGATATATTTTTAATAGATATGGATATTAAAATCAGGAAAAAAAGAGGTTTGAAGAATGCTGAAAGTAAATAAGAGTAATAGTGAACCAGAATTTTTTACAAAATTTAAGAGAAAAAAAGAACCTAAAAATTGGGATAACTTTGATTTTGAAATAAAACGACAATTGAAAATTTACATGCTTGAAAATGAACAAAAAATAGAAAATGAATATTACTGCCCTTATTGTGAACTTGAATTGGATTTAGACGAAAGTCAAATAGAACATATAAAACCTAAAGATAAATTTCCAAAACAATTTTCTGATTATAAAAATTTTATAGTTGGATGTATATATGAGAAAACTTGTGGACAAGCAAAAGGTAATAAATGGGACGAATCGTTTATAAATCCAGTTATAGAAAATCCTAATGAATATTTTTCTTACGATATTAAAACTGGAAAGATTGTTCCACTAAAAGAAAGTGGATCAGAAAATAAAAAAGCAGTAAAAACAATTGAGATTTTAAATTTAAATGAAGATAAATTATGTATTTTAAGGAAAAAATATATAATAGAAATCAAGAATACTATTGAAAATCTAGCAGATAGTGAGATAGTGGATTTTATTAAAAATGATTATTTTAGATTTCCAAGTTTAAATGATTTTTTACTAGAAAATATTGAAATTTTAGAAGAAATGATTTGAAAATAATACAAATTATTAAAAATCGAGGTTTAATTATGGGAAAAGTAACTATAATATTTTTATTATTTGGAACATTGCTTTTTTCAGCAAATTATCCAAAAGAAAAAATAATACAAATTATCGAAAAAAATGAAAAATATGAATGTATTCCTGATAAAAAAGTAAGAAAAATTGGATGGGAATTAAATGGACAGTCTTTTATTGGGCATTTAGATGAAAAGAAGGAACAATATGGTGAGTTTAGGGAAGCAGATGATGATACTCTTAGAGAATGCCATTTAGAAGATGAATATATTAATTATTATAAAAATCGATATTTTTATAAGGAAAATAAAAAAATATCGTTAATTGTCAGTTATGGTGAGAAAAAAGATAACATTCAGTTAATATTAAAAAATGCAAAAGATATAAGGAAAGTATATTTTTTTGAGCGAAAAGGCAAGAAATATAAAAGGAAAAATTTGATAATGACATTTGATCCCGCTATTATTTTTTATCCTAGTGGTTTAATAAAAGAAAAATTGGAATAACTAAAATTAAATGAACCAAAATAAATTAAAAGTTTTCAAAAGTAGGGAGAATAAAAAATGAAACTTTACAACACAATGACAAATAAAATTGAAGAATTTAAGACAATAGAAGAAAATAAGGTAAAAATGTATGTTTGTGGGCCTACTGTCTATAATTATATACATTTGGGAAATGCACGACCGATTGTGGTGTTTGATACGTTGGCACGGTATTTTAAACATAAGGGGATGGAAGTTGAGTTTGTGCAGAATTTTACGGATGTGGATGATAAAATTATAAATAAGTCTATGGAAGAAGGGACTTCTGCGAGTGAGGTTTCGGAAAAATATATAAAATATTTTTTTGAGGATATTAGCAAGCTGAATATTCTTGATAGTGTTAAAAGACCTAAGGTTACTGAGAATATGGCGGAAATTATTGAGATTATTCAAAAATTAATTGATAATGGATTTGCTTACGAGAAAGATGGGGATGTCTATTTTGAAGTAAAAAAATATAAGGATTATGGGAAATTGTCAAATCAGAAAATTGAGGAACTGGAACTTGGGGCTAGGATTGATGTTTCGGAAATCAAGAAAAATCCAGTAGACTTTGCACTTTGGAAGAAAAAGAAGGATGGAGAGCCGTTTTGGAAATCGCCTTGGGGAGAAGGGCGTCCTGGCTGGCACATTGAATGTAGTGCGATGGCAAAAAAATATCTTGGGGATACATTTGATATTCATGGTGGCGGACAAGATTTAGTTTTTCCGCATCACGAAAATGAGATTGCCCAAAGCAAGTGTGCTTATCACGGAAACTTTGCAAATTACTGGCTTCACAACGGATTTATTCAGATAAATGGCGACAAGATGTCAAAATCGCTAGGAAATTTCTTTTTACTTCGTGAAATACTTGAAAAATTTTCTGGGAATGTAGTAAGACTTTTTATTCTTAGCACTCATTACAGAAAGCCAATTAACTTTTCATTCGAGAATATGGAGGATACGAAAAAAGCGTTGCAAAATATTGTAAAATCAATGAATAAATTTGAAAATATTGTTGAAAAATATAAGAAGGAAAAAATAGAAGAGAAAAATAATTCTGAAAAATCTGAAACTACGATGAAAGAGTATGCGAACGTAACTTTTGACAAGGATAAGGGTGTACTGCAGACATTAAATAATCTTTTTGATAAAATTATTGAAAACGAATTAAATCCTGAATATTTTGAATTTTATAAAAAGATTGATGAATTTGATAAAAAATTCAGAGATGCAATGGATGATGACATGAACACACCACAAGCTCTTGCAACGATTTTCGAACAAATTCGAGAAACAAATAAATTTATTCCCATTCTTAAAAATGAAAATAAGTATTCTAAAAATTATTTGGTAATAAAAGAATCGTACGCTTCTTTGAAATTGAAATTAGAAAATGTTTTTGGAATAATAATTAATAGAAAGGAGGAAAACGAGAAAATTATGGAGTTTTTTGAAAAATCACAAAGAGAGCAGAGATTAATTGCCTTTTTGATAAAATTACGAAGTAAGGCAAGAAGCGAGAAAAATTTCAAATTATCTGATGAAATTCGGGATGAATTGAAGGCACTTGGGGTAGAAATTAAGGATAATAAGGATGGAAGTACAGATTATAATTTATTGTAATTTTTGATTTAAAAAGAGGGAAAAATGAAAAATATTTTAGTAGGAGTTACAGGGGGAATTGCAGCATATAAATCGGCTGGAATTGTATCGCTTTTGAAAAAGAAAGGATATAATGTGAAAGTTGTGATGACTGAAAATGCTACAAAAATCATTGGCCCTTTGACTCTTGAAACTTTATCAAGAAATAGGATTTATGTGGATATGTGGGACGGTAATCCACACTATGAGGTGGAACATATTTCACTTGCGGATTGGGCAGATATGGTTTTGATTGCACCTGCGACTTATAATATAATTGGAAAAGTTGCAAATGGGATTGCAGATGATATGCTTACGACAATCCTTTCCGCTGTTTCGATAAGAAAGCCAGTATTTTTTACCTTGGCAATGAATGTGAATATGTATGAAAATCCCATTTTAAAAGAAAATATTGATAAGCTGAAATCCTTTGGATATAGGTTTATTGATGCAGAAGAAGGCTTGCTTGCCTGCAATTACAGTGCGAAGGGTAGAATGAGCGATCCAGAAGATATTGTCGAAGAAATAGAAAGATACAGTATTTTTTCAAAAATAGAAAATTTTGATACTGCGTTAAAAGGCAAAAAAATTCTTATAACAAGTGGAAGAACAAAGGAAAATATTGATCCAATCAGATATTTGTCAAATAATTCAAGCGGGAAAATGGGATATTCACTTGCTCAGGCGGCGGCTGATTTGGGAGCAGAAGTAACTTTAATTAGCGGGCCTACGGACTTGAAAATTCCAAATGGGCTTAAAAATTTTATTTCTGTGGAATCAGCGTTGGAAATGTATGAGAAAGTGGATGAATATTTTAAAGATACTGATATTTTCATAGCTTGTGCCGCAGTTGCTGATTACAGACCAAAGGAGTACAAAAACGAAAAAATAAAGAAATCTGATTCAGATTTTGTTATAGAATTGGTTAGAAATCCTGATATTTTGCTAGAGATGAGCAGGAAAAAAGAAAAACAGCTATTAGTTGGATTTGCGGCAGAAACTAACAATATAAAGGAAAATGCCTTGAAAAAGCTGGAAAAGAAAAATTTGGATATTATAGTGGCAAATAATGCGTCTGTAATGGGCAGCGATGAAAATGTGATTGAGATTATTAGAAAAGATAGGACTTCGGTGGAAATTAGTCAGAAAAGTAAGATGGAGCTGGCTTATGATATTTTGAGTGAGGTTATTTGTGAATTGGAAAGAAGATAAAGTTTTTTGAAATTATTAATGTGTTGATTTTTATAAGTTTATTGATTTTGTAAAAGGGAGAATAAATTATGAAATCTGAAAAACAAAAGATAAAAAAAGTGTACATGCTGTATCATAGAGATGAAAAGGATGATGATAAATTAATAGGATTTTTTTCAACAAAGGAAAAGGCATTGGAAATTGTTGATAAATGGAAAGAAATGAAAGGTTTTATGGATTGTCCTGAAGGATTTAAAATTAGAACCATGATAATTGGGAAAGATTACTACACAAAAGGGTTTAAATCTAAAAGCCTTAAATAATTAGGAGAAACTATGAAAATATGGATTTTATCACATGGATATGATTATGGAGATGTCTATGATAAGTATAAGTGGAATGAGGAAGCAAGGTTTTTAGGTGCCTATTATACAAGGGAAGAAGGATTGAAGGCACTGGAAAAATATAAAAAAATTAAAGGATTTTGTTCACATTTGGATGGGTTCTGGCTAGAAAAATGTCATTTGGATAAATATGCTGGATGGGAAGGTGGTTATGTTACTTATTATGGAGAAGATGATGTAGAAATTGACAATTCCAAAAACCAAAAATTATACGTACTTTCTCATTTTTATTATATTGGTAAAGATAAAGCAAAGGAAAAACATCGAATTTTATCAGTATGTTTATCAAAATTAGAGGCTAGGAAAAAAATAAAGGAATATCAGAAAATAGAAGGATTTTCTTCACATATTTCTAATTTTTATATTGAAGAATACATTCTGGATGAAGAAAAAAATAAATAAAAGAAGGAGAGGCTATTCAAATTTAGCAAATTGATTATTATGGAAAATGAAAATAAAAATGTAGATGAGGTTTTGGATGAAAAAAAAGAAGAAAAAGTAGAAAAGGAAAATTCAAAATCTGGCAGGAAAACAGGGATAATTATAGGTGTAATAACTTTATTAATTTTAGGAATTATAATTGTTGGAATGATGTTTATTAGGAAAAATATTGATTCTGGAAATAATGGTGTGAATGGAGATGAAGAAGATAAGATTTTTAGAATCGATCCGATAAAAAATCCGCAAGTTACGTATTACAATTTTCGTGGGGAAGTTTATCCTGACTGGGCTAAATTTGGGCTAACTAGAAGTAATGGAGCGAGAGGACATCAAGGAATTGATATTTTTGCATTGCCAGGAACAGATGTTTATGCTGTGCTGGATGGTAAAATTGTGGATATGTATGTTGATAAAACAGGTTATGGATTGAATTTCTATTTAGAAGTTGATCCAAAAGAATTAGAGAAAATAAAAAGAAAAAACTATCAGCCAAAATTAAGTGCAAGGGAAATGGACTATAGCAGCAACTATGATCCAAACACAATGCAGATAAAGTACATTAGATATTGCCATTTAAGCGAAGTAAATGTAAAAGTTGGAGATATTGTAAAGGCTGGACAAGTGATAGCTAAATCAGGGGTAACAGGAAATGCAAGCGGAACACGTGCTCCACATCTACATTTTGAAATAGCCTTTGAAATGCGTGGAAAAGGTCTTGTAAATAGGGTAGATCCAGAAATGTATTTTGAGATAAAAAATGGAGATCAAATGACAAAACAAGAAATAAATGCTCAAACTGAAGCAGCTAAAACAGAATGGTTTGAAACAAAAGGATATGATGCTGCTTTTAGAGATGCAAGTGTATTTACTGAAGAAAAGGTGAATCCAGATGGTAGTAAAATGAACCAAAATTCAAATAAAGTTAAAAATCTGAGAAGAAGAATTAGGAAAAAGAGGATGTAAATAATAAATTTAGTTTATAGTAAAAATAATCGAGAATAAAGTTTAAAGCTATGATTAGAATAAATGAATTTCAGTTATATTAATTTGATTTTATAAAGATCTAAATATATACTCAAACCCATTTAAAATAGAACTATTAAAAATTATATAAATTTAGGATTTGAGTAAAATAGTCATAGCTTTTGAATTCGATTTTAAGTATACTATAAACTTTGTAAAAAATATCAAAAAAAATTTTAAAATTAGTTGACAAAATTTAAAAAATATATTATACTAAGTAGGTAATTTATAAAATATGCCCGAGTGGTGAAATTGGTAGACGCAACGGACTCAAAATCCGTCGATTTTATATCGTGCCGGTTCGACTCCGGCCTCGGGCACCAATAATAAATTAAATTTTTTCATAATAAATTGCACTCTACACTCCTAGAGTGTTTTTTATTTTAGAATAAAGTAAGTGATAATAAAGTGACTGTTATTGTGAAATAGGAGAAATGATATTTGGTATTATTTTTTTAAATTAAGTGTTAAGAAATAAAAATTATTAATTAAAAAAAAGAATAAAAATTTCTTGAAATTCTAAAATAAAAATGATACCATTAGGGCAAGAAAAAACAAACTTGAAAATAAAGATTTATACTTGGATAGTTAGAGCTATTTAAGTGGTAAAAATTTATCATATTTAAGCAATTCAAAAACTGTTCAGGAAAAAATCATAGACTTTTAAGAAATAGAACAAAATTTGGAGGGAAAAAGTGGAAAAGAGAGCAACAATAATAACTTATGGTTGTCAGATGAATGTAAATGAAAGTGCAAAAATGAAACAAATGTTACAAACAATGGGGTACCATATGACAGAAGATATTGAAAATACGGATTTGGTATTTTTGAATACTTGTACAGTAAGAGAAGGGGCGGCTGTTAAGGTGTATGGAAAACTTGGGGATTTGAAAAGAATAAAGGAAGAAAAAGATGGGAAAATGATTATTGGTGTTACAGGATGCCTTGCTCAGGAAGTAAGGGATGAATTTATTAAAAAGACTCCTTATGTGGACTTGGTACTTGGAAATCAGAATATAGGAAGAATTCCTGATATTTTAGAAAGAATTGAATCTGGGGAAGAAACACATATTGTTATGGTGGATGATGAGGATGAATTGCCGACAAGGGTTGATGCTGACTTTGGGGATGATATCGTAGCTTCAATTTCCATAACTTATGGATGCAATAATTATTGTACATTTTGTATAGTTCCTTATGTACGTGGAATGGAGCGTTCTGTACCGCTTAACGAAATAGTTAGTGATGTTGAACAATATACAAAAAAAGGATACAAAGAGATATTATTTTTAGGACAGAATGTAAATTCGTATGGAAGCGATTTTGCAAATGGGCAGGATAATTTTGCAGAATTATTGGAGGAAAGTGCAAATGTAGAAGGAGATTTCTGGATAAAATATGTGTCGCCACATCCAAAGGACTTTAGTGATGAAGTAATTGATACAATCGCAAGAAACCCGAAAATAGCAAGAATGCTGCATCTGCCGCTGCAATCCGGTTCTACAAAAATTTTGGATGCAATGAACAGAGGATACACAAAAGAGGAATTTATTGCACTTGCTAAAAAAATTAAGGAGAAAGTACCTGATATTGGGCTTACAACAGATATTATCGTAGGTTTTCCAGGGGAAACAGATGAAGATTTTCAAGACACGATGGATGTTGTGAATGAAGTTGGATTTGAAAATGCGTTTATGTTCATGTATTCAAAGAGAACAGGGACTCCTGCGGCTACTATGGGCAAACAAGTCGATGAGCAAATAAAAAATGAGAGACTGCAGCAGCTTATGAGATTACAGAATATGAAGGCAAAAGAAGAAAGCCAGAAATATCTTGGAAAAATTGTTAAAGTGCTTGTGGAAGGACCGAGCAGAAAAAATCCTGAAATGTTGACAGGAAGAAGTTCTACGCATAAAATAGTTTTATTTAAGAGCGATAGAAAGGATTTGAAAGGGAAATTTGTGAATACAAGAATTTATGATGCAAAAACATGGACATTATATGGAGAGTTGGTGGAGGAGTAAATGAAGAAAAAAGAGACAGAGAGAGAAGTCGAGATGGGAAAAAATCAGCAAGAGCAGATTGAACCTGTAAAAAAGAAAAGAGGACGTCCGAAAGCGTCGGAAACAAAGGAGATTTCAGAACTTAGCGAAAATTTAGAAGAAAAAAAACAAATTGAAAAAGAAGAAGAAACAGAGAAAAAAAATAGTTCAGAAAATTTGAATCTTGAAGAGGAAATGATAAAGGATATTCTTTCACAAAATGTGACTAAGTTAAAGAAAATGGCAAAAGAATATAAAATTGAAAATTTTTCAGGAATGTCAAAACTTGAACTTATAAATGCTATTTTGATTAAAAAAGGAGAAGAAAGAGGAAAAACTTATGGATTTGGGAAGCTGGATGTAATTGGAGATGGAAATTATGGATTTTTGAGAAATACTTCAATTGGTCCTGATGTTTATGTTTCAATGTCACAAATAAAAAGATTTTTCCTAAGAAATGAAGATATTGTATTTGGAGAATTAAGAATACCAATTGGTACAGAGAAGAATTATGGAATTTTAAAAGTATTGCTAGTAAATGGAGATTTGCCTGAAAAATCACTCGAACGTCCATATTTTGACGATTTAGTGCCATCATATCCAGATGAGAAGTTAAATTTGGGAAGCGGAGAAATTTCTTCAAGAATTATTGACTTAATTTCACCAATTGGAAAGGGTCAGAGAGGGCTTATAGTTGCACCGCCAAAAGCTGGGAAAACTGTACTCCTTTCTACAATTGCAAATGATATTATAAAATATAATCCAGAAATTGATGTGTGGATTTTACTAATTGATGAAAGGCCGGAAGAAGTTACAGATATTAAGGAAAATGTGAAGGAGGCGGAAGTGTATGCCGCAACTTTTGATGAAGATCCAAGAGTACATACAGAAGTTACAGAAAATGTGCTTCGAATGGCAAAAAGGCAAGTGGAACGTGGAAAGGACATTTTAATTTTAATGGACAGTTTAACAAGATTGGCACGTTCGTATAACATAACAATCCCATCAAGTGGAAAATTGATTTCAGGAGGAATTGATCCGAATGCCCTTTATTATCCAAAAAGATTTTTAGGTGCCGCAAGAAATATAAAAAATGGTGGAAGCCTTACGATTATTGCAACTGCACTTGTTGAAACTGGAAGCAGAATGGATGAAGTAATTTTTGAAGAATTTAAAGGGACAGGAAATATGGAAATTATTTTAAGCCGAACACTTGAACAGTTAAGAATATTTCCAGCAATTGATGCATTAAAGAGTGGCACAAGACGTGAAGAATTATTAATTCCAAGAGAAAATCTGGAAAAAATCTGGAAGTTGCGAAGAGAACTAAGTGAAATGTCAGAAGTTGAAGGGATGAGAAACTTAATTGAACTAATAAAGAAATACAAGAATAATGATGAATTGTTAGAAGATTTATATAAAACAAAAAAAGGAAAATAAAAATAAATTATTAAGGAGATAAAGATGTTTGGAAATGTAAAAAATGAAGCAGGATTGCTATTCAACAAGGGAAATTTTAAATTGGTAAAGAAAATTTTGAAAAAAGATGAAGAAATTGCTAAGCACAACCATGAAGATGAGGAAATTATTTTCACAGTTTTGAAAGGGAAAATGGAAATGTTTTTGAATGAAACTGAAAAACATATTTTAGTACCAGGAGATATTTTACATTTTGACGGAATAAACTTTATTAATGGAAGTGCTTTGGAAGATTCTGAAGTTAGTGTAACATTAATAAAAAAATAATAAACTTACAATAAGGGTATGTCTAATATACCCTTATTTCAATTAAAAATATGGATAAAATAAAACAAAAAATGAGATTTATAAAGAAAATTGAAGAAAAATTGAAAATATTTGAAAAAAAGAGTTGACATTTATTTTCATTTATGATATTATATTTCTTGTCTGAGAGTATTTGAGGAATCAAAATTATTCTTTAGAACGGTGTATAGCGCAGCTCGGTAGCGCACCTGCCTTGGGAGCAGGGGGTCGTAGGTTCAAATCCTACTACACCGACCATTTTATAAATTTTGCGGGAGTAGCTCAGTTGGTAGAGCGTCAGCCTTCCAAGCTGAATGTCGCGAGTTCGACCCTCGTCTCCCGCTCCATTTTATTTATAAGAGTAAATTTTTTATAGATATATGGTGACCGTAGTTCAGTTGGTAGAGCGCCAGTTTGTGGCACTGGTTGTCGCGGGTTCAAGTCCCGTCGGTCACCCCATTAATTATGAGCCATTAGCTCAGTCGGTAGAGCACTTGACTTTTAATCAAGGTGTCACTGGTTCGATCCCAGTATGGCTCACCATTTAAAAATTAAATAGTAAATTTGCGAGAGTGGCGAAATTGGTATACGCACTAGACTTAGGATCTAGCGTCTTCGACATGTGGGTTCGAGTCCCACCTTTCGCACCATTTGAAACTTAAAATTACCGATACATATAAGAGCAGAAATTGCTCTTTTTTTTATAATTAAATCATAAAATATAAATTCAAAAATAATATAAGTTTTTAAAGAAAGAAAAAAGAGGAAAAAATGGGAAAAAGAAATTTAAAAATGATTTATCAGTATGATGGAAGTAAATTTTGCGGATTTCAGCGACAAAAAAAAATGAAAACTGTACAAGGCGAAATTGAGAAAGCTATTTTTAAAACTTTTAATCAAAAAATAAATATGATTTCATCAGGAAGAACTGATAAAGGAGTTCATGCTATGGAGCAGGTTTCTAATTTTATTATTGATGAAAATATCCCGATAGAAGCGATAAAAAGACAAATTAATAAATGTCTAAAGGGAGAAGTTAAGGTCTTGGAAGTTGAGGAAGTTGAAAAAGATTTTAATGCACGATTTGATGCAAAAAATAGGACTTATCTCTATATTATGAGGAATGAGGAAGATATTACGCCGTTTGAAGCAAATTATATGACTGGATTGAAGACAAGTGTAAATGTGGAAAAATTTCAGGAAATAATGAATGATTTTGTTGGAAAATATGATTTTAGTAGCTTTATGAAAAAGGACAAGGCTTATAGGAACCCTGTGAGAGAAATTGTCTATATAAAATGCTATTATGATGCAAAAAATGGTAAAAAGCAGTTAAATGTCGAGATTTGTGGAAATGGATTTTTGAAAACGATGGTTAGAATTATGATTGGTTCAGCACTTGCGGTTTATTTTGGGAATGTAGAAGAAGATTATATAAAAAAAAGGTTAGAGAATCCTAATGCTGATGATAAGAAAATTTTGGCAGCTTCGGAAGGATTATATCTGTATAAAGTAAATTATTGATAAATTAAAAAATAAGAAATATATATTTTAAAATAATGTTTGTTTTTGCAAATTGATAAGTATAGTAAAACTACTTTAAAACAGGTCTCAGAGGCTATGATAATTTACTCAAACCTTGAGTTTGCATAATTTTTTATAGTTTATTTTTAAATAAGTTCGAGTATAATTTGATAAAATTGTAAAATTGGCTAAAAAAATAAAATAGAAAGGAAAATTTTTATGGAAAGAAATTACAAAATAAAAATATTAGATGCGAAAAAGGATTCAGATTTATTATTTAGAATTGTGGAGCATGAAAATGAGGTTTTTGGAGAGGCGACTGTCGGAAATTGGAACATTAAACCGTTTAGCAAATATGGGAAAGTTTTTGCGATGCTTAGTAATGATGAGAATGAGGAACTGATGTCGGTTATTGAAGTTTTGAGCAGCTTTGATAGAGAAGTGGCTTATGTATATGGAGTTTCCACTGTTCCAAAATTTGAAAGAAACGGATATGCAAGAATTTTGCTTGAGTATGTAATGAAAAATTTAAAGGAAATTGGTATAAAAAAAATAGAGCTTACTGTTGATATGGATAATTTTACAGCGAAAAAAATTTATGAAAATTTAGGATTTAAAATAGTGGGAAATTTGGATAATGAATATGGAGATAATATTGAGCGATATTTAATGAGATATTTGGTGAAGTAATTGTAAAATATAAAATAAATTCTAAGAAATTTTTTTAAAGAATTTGAATATACTAATAATTAGTTTAAAAAATATTTGTATATTAAAATCTTATGTATATTTAATTATTTGTTAATAATAAATACAACATAATCAAATATACTTAGGGTATAATTTAGGATAACATAGTTTTCGTTTATCGAAAATTTTGATAAAAATTTGTGATTTAAGTGTCTGGAAATTCAACCATAAAATGAAACATTAAACATCTCAATTTTGCATTTTGGAAAACTTATAAAGGAGTGATTAATTATGAAAAAACTAATATTAGGAATATTTTTATTATTTGGTGTACTTGGCTTTTCAAGATATGTAGAACGTTGCAGAATAGTATCGGGTAATACTTGTGTGAGTCTTGAATCTGGAAAAAGATTTAATTTTAGAGGATACCCATTCTCAGGACTTGGAATTGGGGATGTTTATAGAGTGTACTTTGAAGGAAGTGGATACAGAAATTTATACTTCACAGGATCATCTTACCTTTATTAAATAAGTTCTATAATTTAATTGTATAAAAATTGAATAATTTTTAATTATTTTTCCAGACATGAAAATTAAATTATTATGATAAATTGAGATGTTTAAAAAATAAAAAAACGAATAAAATGTTGGAAAAGAGGAAATGATAATGAAACTGTTATTTAAATTGGCTATTTTGCTAAGTAGTCTAACAGGATTAATGAGTGCGGCTGAAAAAGTGTGTATTGATCCAGGGCATCAAGCTAAAGGGAATATGCAAACAGAAGAAATAGCACCAGGCTCAAGCAAAAGAAAACCGAAAGTAGCTTATGGAACAAAAGGTGTTTCTAGTAAAAAAACCGAGTATCAATTAACATTAGAAGTGGGATTAAAATTAAGAGATGCTTTGAAGGCTAAAGGATATTCAGTATTTATGGTAAGAGAGACAAATAATGTAAATATAAGTAATAAGGAAAGAGCCTTGATGACAAATAAGGCAGGTTGCTCAGTATACTTGAGATTGCACGCAGATGCAGGGGGAAGCAGTGCTAGAGGTGCAACTGTGCTTACATCATCAGCTAAAAATCCACATACAAGAAGTGTACAAAAGTCAAGCGATAGATTTTCAAGAGCTATTTTGTCAGAATATACAAAAGCAACTGGATTTAAAAGTCGAGGAGTTGCCTATAGAGATGATTTAACAGGAACAAATTGGTCAACAGTTACAAATACATTACTAGAAATGGGATTTATGACAAATCCTGAAGAAGATAGAAAAATGGCTTCTCCAGATTTTCAAAATGTAATGGTAAAAGGAATTGTGAATGGAATTGATAAATATTTCAGAGAAAGATAGAATAAAAAAATTCTAAATTTCATAAGACAAAAAAATTAAAGTTAATAATATGTAGATATAAGGACTGTTTTAGTGATTAGGCTAAAATAGTCTTTTTTTTGAGAAAAATAATTAGAAAATATAAGATTTGATTTTAGATTTAAGGTATTTTTATTCTAAAACATACTTAAAGTTATTATAAAATGTGATTTTATTTAGAATTTTGTTTTAAAATATATGAAAAAGTGTAAAAAAAATATTAATTTTCTTTTTAAATTAATTTTTATTTAATTTTATCGAAACCAAAATCAAACGGGGGGGGTATAATATAAAAGGCTTAGTTTTTTATGTAAAAACATTTGAGAAATATTTGTATTTTTTATTGTTTGGTAGAAATTAAGAGTAAAATTAAGTTTAATAAATATTTTATTTTGATAGTTTTATGATGTTTATAAAGGAATAATTAATTATGAAAAAAACTAATATTAGGAATGTTATTATTAACAGGAATTTTGTTGTTTTCAGAAAGGAGGATAGTGATAAAATCTGGAAGTTACTGTACAGGATATTTGGGAGAAACTGGATATGATAATGGTTCTCAAGCAACGGAAGGTGGATACTTTGGGAATATTATATGTTTAAAAAATGTGTAATTAACGGAAAAACATATTATGGAACAGATTCACAAGACGGTAGCTCACGAGCCGCTCTAAGAGTATATTTTAATGACTTTTCACAAAGAAGTTATATAACAGGCTTAATGGAAGATAATAGAAGAGTTAATTTAAAAGGTGGAGTTACAGCAGTTGACAAAGGGGAAGGAAACTGAGGGATAAATGTTAATAAAATTGAAATAAAATAAAACGAAATATATCATTAAGTAAAGAAGGTATTAATATTGAAAAATAAAGTAATAATTTTAATAATCATGATTTTATGCTGCATGAATTTATTGTCAGAATGGACTGATTTTCAAGATGGAATATCATATTTTATTGAAAATGAAAGTGAAAGTGATATAGATGATGAAATTAAAGATTTGTTGTGCTATCAAAATAAAATTATTATGGACGATGATTATGTCTACATTTGTAAAAATGGTAAAATAAGTCGATATGAATCAGAAAGTCATGATGAGGATGATCCTTGGCAATTAGATGAAGTGGATGGAGTTAGTTTGTTTGATACAGATAATCCAAGATTAATTTGGATAAATGGAAATTTATTTTAAAGATTGTGAAAAAACAGAAAGGAAAATAATTATGAATAAAAAGACGACTTTAATTATTGTATGTACTGCAATATTTACATTTTTTCTAGGAGGGGCGTTTTTAATATATAGTTCGTATATTAAAACACAGGAATTACAGGCAAAAGTTAAATTAGAACAGGAAAAGACAAAACAGGAAATGATAAAAAATCAGAATGAACAGCAGCAAATGGCACAAGTAACAACTTCACAAGAAACATCTACATCAGTAGTTGCTAAGAAAAGTAGAAATTATGAGGCTGAATTGATGAGTAGAATGAGTTCAGTTCAAGATACAGGATTCGATGGTTCTGATAGTCAAATGTATTATCAAGCTGAAGCGGCGTATCAAGCATGGGATAAAGAATTGAATAAAGTTTATAAACTTCTTATGTCAGAGTTGCCAGACAGTCAAAAAACAAAATTACGAAATGAGGAAAGAGCTTGGTTAAAAGGAATGGTTAATAAAACAAAAAAAATAATATATGAAGAATGTGGAGAAGAAGGGGAAAATGGATGTGGAAGTATAGTTCAGTTAAGAAAAATTGGAACAAAAATGGATATGGTAAAAGCTCGAACAATAGAACTTGCTAGAATGTATGATGAATTACATGGTAATTAAAATATAAATAAAATGTGAAGGAGATATGTATAAATGAAAAAATTGATTTTAATGTTAGTTGTCTTTATTTCAACACTAAATACGATAAGTTATGGTGCTACAAAAAAGAAAGTGGCAAGTAACAGTAATACACCACAAAAAGTGGCAGAAAACTTTGTTAATGGCTATTCTATCAGAATTAGAAATGGTAATAGTGATAATTGGGTCTTGAAAAATTCAAATATTACCGAAAATTTTAGAAACATTTATGAAGAGTTAGTTGAATATCGCAATAGTTTTGATTGGGATGGAGAAACAATGCCAATAGAGTATTTAGGGGTTCCTATGGATGGAGAGTGGATATTAACTGGACAAGATCCAGATACAAATGGAGGGTATAAAGCAATATATTACGATGAAGATACAGGATATGTGATATTAAAATCTCGAAACGTTCACAGGACTTATGTAAAAATCGTAAATATAAATGGTAATTGGTATGTAGATGGAGCAGGTTATGTTAATACTTATGATTTTCCAGATGAATATAAATAAAAGATTATATAATTAAAATTAAAAAAGGTTGTTTTTTTAACAGCCTTATTTTTTTTTAACAAGAATTTAGAAATATAAACTTGATAAACCCCTGTATTTATAATACTTATTTCAATATTATAAAAATTTTCTGAAAAAATGAAAAAATTTTTAAAAAAAGTGTTGACAAATTTAAAAAAATGTAATATTATATATCTATAGTTAGCAACCTAACTTAGAGAGTGCTAACAACAAAAAGGAAGGTGCCAAGATGAATGATAGGGAGCAATTGATTTTAAAGGCTATTATCAAGCATTATCTGGAATTTGGTGAAAGTGTAGGATCACGGACGCTGGAGAAAAAGTATAACATTGGAGTGTCGTCAGCGACTATCCGAAATACAATGGCAGATTTGGAAGATAAGGGCCTAATTGTAAAAACACATACATCTTCTGGACGTATTCCGACAAGTGAAGGATATAAGCTGTATGTCGATGAGCTTTTGAAAATTAGAGATATTTCTCAGGAAGAAAAGACGAAAGTCATGCAGGCGTACAATAAGAGGATGAATCAGATTGACATGATATTTGAGGAAACATCTAGATTATTGTCAAAAATTAGTCAATATGCCGGGGTTGTATTAGAGCCGGCGTTTACGCAGGAAGGTGTAAAAAAGGTAAAATTGGTACATATTAATGAAACGACTGTACTTGCTGTAGTTATAATGAATTCTTCCCTTACAAAAAATTTAAATATCTTTCTGGAAAATCCTGTAACTGAAAATGAAGTGGAAGCAATAAATAGTTTTTTAAATGAAAAAATTGCGAACAGTGAGTATTTTACATTATCTGACTTAAAGGATTTTTTCACGAATACAAATTTATTTATGCAAAGCGATTTTCAGGATAATATGATTTCCGATGAAGGAAAATTATTTTTTGAAGGTGGAACGAATCTTATTGAAAATAACGCATCTGATGTAATGAACCTTATAAATCGAGTAAAACTGTTTAATAATCCAAATGATTTACGAAATGTATTTGCCCAGTTTTTACAGATGGAGGAATTTAAGGATAGGGAAGTTAATGTAATTTTCGGAGAAGATTTGAACATTGCAGGGCTTGAGGATTTCTCGTTTGTATTCTCAGTTTATACGCTTAATAACGCGAAGGGGATTATTGGTGTGATTGGACCAAAACGGATGGAATACTCAAAAACGGTTGGACTCGTTGAATATGTAGCAGAAGAAGTGAATCAGTTATTAAATCAAAAAAATAAATAATAAGAAGGAGAGTGGGTTTTTTAAATGGCGGAAAAAGATTTGGAAAAGGAAAATTTTGAAGGTGAAGCTGTACAGAATGAAGCAGTTGAGGAGCAAAATGAAAATGTAGAAAGTCAAGAAGCTGAAAAGAGTGCAGAAGAAACTTCTGAAGATAAAATACAAAAATTGGAAGCTGAACTTCAGGAATGGAAAAATTCCTATACAAGAAAGTTAGCTGAATTTCAAAACTTTACAAAAAGAAAAGAAAATGAAGTTGCTGAAATGAGAAAATACGCTTCTGAAGGGATTATTGTTAAATTGCTTGACAATGTAGATAATCTGGAAAGAGCGGTTGACGCATCGAAGGAAAGTCAAAACTTTGATTCATTAATCGAAGGAGTTAATATGATTTTGAATAATTTGAAACATTTATTGGCTGAAGAAGATGTGGAAGAAATTGAAGCGGCTGGAAAAGAGTATGATCCTTACGAACATAAAGCAATGATTACTGAAAACAAAGAGGAACTGGATGACAACGTGGTTGTGCAAGTTTTCCAAAAAGGTTACAAAATGAAAGGGAAAGTTGTAAGACCTGCGATGGTTACTGTAAATAAGAAACAATAAAAATTGAAATAAAAAATAAATTAAATTTATAAAAAATTGATAATAAAGGAGAATGATAGATATGAGTAAAATAATAGGAATAGATTTAGGGACAACAAACAGCTGCGTGGCAGTTATGGAAGGTGGAAACTTTTCGATTATACCAAATTCTGATGGTGGAAGAACTACTCCGTCAGTAGTAAATATTAAGGATAATGGAGAAATTATTGTAGGGGAAATTGCAAAAAGACAGGCTATTACAAATCCTGATTCAACTGTAATTTCAATTAAAACTCACATGGGAAGCGACTATAAAGTTGATATTAACGGAAAAAGCTATACACCACAAGAAATTTCAGCAATGATTCTTAAAAAATTGAAAAAAGATGCTGAGGCTTACTTAGGTGAAGAAGTAACAGAAGCTGTAATTACAGTACCTGCATACTTTACTGATGCACAAAGACAAGCAACAAAAGATGCTGGGGAAATAGCAGGACTTAAAGTTCAAAGAATTATAAATGAGCCAACAGCGGCTGCATTATCTTATGGAATGGATAAGAAAAAAGAAGAAAAAGTATTAGTGTTTGATTTGGGTGGAGGTACATTTGACGTATCTGTGCTTGAAATTGGAGATGGAGTTGTGGAAGTTATTTCAACTTCTGGAAATAACCACTTAGGTGGAGATAATTTTGACCAAAAAATTATTGACTGGTTAGCTGACGAATTTAAAAAAGAAACTGGAATTGACTTGAGAAATGATAAAATGGCAATTCAAAGATTGAAAGATGCGGCAGAAGATGCTAAGAAAAAATTATCAACTACACTAGAAACACAAATTTCATTACCATTTATCACAATGGATGCAACAGGGCCTAAACATTTGGAGAAAAAATTGACTCGTGCGGCATTTGATGAATTGACAAAAGACTTGGTTGAAGCAACTAAAGGACCAGTAAAACAAGCATTGGAAGATGCAGACTTAAGTCCTAGCGATATTGATGAAGTATTATTAGTTGGAGGTTCTACAAGAATTCCAGCGGTTCAAGAATGGGTAAAATCTTTCTTAGGAAAAGAACCTAACAAATCAATCAACCCTGATGAAGTAGTTGCGGCAGGAGCGGCAATTCAAGGTGGAGTGTTAATGGGAGACGTTAAAGACGTATTATTATTAGACGTAACTCCATTATCATTAGGAATTGAAACAATGGGAGGAGTATTTACTAAAATTATCGAAAGAAATACTACAGTTCCTGTTAAAAAATCGCAAGTGTTCTCAACAGCGGCTGATAATCAGCCGGCAGTATCAATAGTTGTATTGCAAGGGGAAAGAGCAAGAGCGGCTGACAACCATAAATTAGGAGAATTTAACTTAAATGATATTCCACCTGCACCAAGAGGAGTACCTCAAATCGAAGTAACATTCGACATTGACGCAAATGGAATTGTACACGTTTCTGCAAAAGACTTGGGAACTGGAAAAGAAAACACAGTAACAATTTCTGGAAGTTCTAACTTATCTAAAGACGACATCGAAAAAATGAAAAAAGATGCCGAAGCACACGAAGCTGAAGATAAGAAATTCCAAGAATTAGTAGAAGCAAGAAACCAAGCTGACCAATTAGTAATCGCAACAGAAAAAACTATAAAAGAAAATGAAGATAAACTTCAAGGAACAGAAAAAGAAGACATCGAAAAAGCAATCGAAGAATTGAAAAAAGTAAAAGATGGCGACGATGTAGAAGCAATCAGAAAATCAATTGAAGAATTATCAAAAGTTTCTCAAGGTTTCGCAACAAGAATGTATCAAGAAGCAGCTCAAGCGCAACAAGCAGCACAAGGCGGAGAAACAGCTGGAGAAAGTAACAATTCTGGTGCTAATGATGTGGAAGATGCAGAAGTTGTGGACTAATTAAGAAATAGAAATTTAAAGTGAAAAATAGGATTGAGAAGGGGAATTAGTTCTCCTTCTTTTATAAAAAATAATTGATTTTTTCATAAAAAAAGTATATACTATGTATATACTTGGTAGAAAGAGAGATTATTATGGCAGAGGTTTTAAAAATACAAAAATGGGGAAACAGTCAAGGAATAAGACTTCCTAAAAAAATATTGGAAATACTTGATTTAAAGGTAAATGACACTATTTTAATAGAAGAGGGAGATGATTGCCTTAAATTAAAAAAAATAAAAAAAGAAAAAAGAAAGACAATAAAGGAATTATTTGCAAATTATAATGAGGATTATGAAAAACAGGAAATAGATTGGGGAGAACCAGTAGGTAAAGAGGTATGGTAAAACAAGGGGATATAATAAAGATAAATTTTAATCCGCAGGTAAGACATGAACAAGCTGGATATCGTCCTGCGGTTATAGTAAGTAATGATACTTTCAATAAGGTAACAAATTTAGTTTTAGTTTGTCCAATTACAAATTCAATAGATAAATTTCCGCTTCATATAAAATTAGACAATCGGACTGCTACTACGGGTATAATTTTATGTGAACACCTTAAATCTTTGGATATTACTACAAGAAACTATAAAATTATTGAAAAATTACCAGAGGATATTTTAGAAAAAGTCGTAGACATTATTTTTTCTGAAGTAGAAATTGAATAAAAAATAAATTTGAAATTGAGATAATAAGATTGAAAAATAAATTTGGTACAAAGATGAAAGTGAAAAATCAAAATAAATAAAAATCTTTAAAAAAGGATGTGCTAAAGATGGAAAGTACAATAAACACTCTAAAATATGGAAATGTTGAAATTTCAGTTGCGGATAGAGGAGCGGAATTACAAAGTTATAAAGTGGATGGAGAAGAGTTTATGTGGGATAGGAAGCCTGAGTTTTGGGCTGCCAGCTCGCCTGTGCTGTTTCCATTTGTTGGAAGTATAAAAAATGGGGCTTATAGTTACAACGGAAAAGAATATAAAATTTCTACACGGCATGGATTTGCTCGGACTGAGGATTTTGAACTGGTTGAGAAAACTGAAAATTCTTTGAAGTTTAGATTTTCTTCAAATAAGGAAACTTTGGAGAAGTATCCGTTTGAGTTTGAACTGTTTATAACTTATACAATTGCTGGAAATACTTTGGAAATTGGGTATAATGTTGTAAATAAGAATGATTCTGATATGTATTTTTCACTTGGGACACATCCTGCATTTGCACTTGATGTAAATGATGATATAAAATTGAGTGATTATTATTTGGAATTTGAAAAAAACGAAACTTCTCAGAAATATAAACTTACTGATAATGGGTTAGTTTTTGATGAAAAAGATGATTGCTTGAATAATGAGAATAAATTGCAGATTACTGAAACTGTATTTGATGATGATGCAATAGTATTTGATGATTTAAAATCAGAGAAAGTTACGATAAAAAATAGTAAAAATTCTAAAGAGCTTAGTGTTGAGTATAAAGGATTTCCTTATATTGCATTTTGGAGCAAGCCGAAAGCACCTTATGTGTGTATAGAGCCTTGGTATGGAATTTCAGATTTTGAGAATGCAAGCGGGAAACTGGAAGAAAAAACAGGAATTTTAAAATTGGAAAAAGATGGAGAATTTTTTGCAAAATTAATTGTAAAAGGTAAAAAATAACGAAAAATTCAAAAAACTCAAATTTAGTGTTGGATTTCTTGGGAAATTAGGTTATAATATGTTTAATTAGCTTTAAAACCAATTATTAAATGATTATAATTTTTAGAGGTATTTAAGGTTTAATATAAACTTAAAAATTATAAATTCCTAATAATTAGAGAATATTTGTGGAATGTTATAATAGAAGGATGTGAAAATGACAGGTACACTTAAGGAAAGAATGAGTAGAATTGCAAATTTGATAGGTGCAATTTCTTTTGGAATATTAGTTTCTAGATATGCATCAAATTTTCCACGAATTCATATATTTATATTTTTTTATTTCATGAGTGTCTTAATAATGTGTTTTCTTATGTATAAGGCAGTGAAGCCAGGATTTGAGAATGGCGTTGCAGATGTGGCATTTTTTGCAATAATTCATTTGTTAAGAGTAGGTTTTGGATTAAAATCATTTTTATTCGGAGCTTATATATTTGTTTCAATAAGTTCAATTTTTCATAAAGCAAAGGAAATGGAAAAGGGAAAGGATCCTTTAAGAGGAGTTTTATATGTACTTATTGTGATAGTTGTAGTAATGATATTTTTAGAACGACCAACAATATGGTGGGAATTAACAAGTTTTGAAGCTATTAGTGATAGAATGTGGTTGTTCTTTGGATTAGTAGGTCTTGCAATGAGTATTTGATAGTTTATATTTTTGTATAATTTAAAATAAAAATAATAGATAAAAATAAAATTTGCAGAAGTGGAAAGGATAAAAGATAAAAAATGGCAAAAAGAGATTATTATGAAGTGCTTGGCGTACCCAAAAACGCTTCGGAACAGGATATAAAAAAAGCGTATAGGAGTATGGCAAAAAAATATCATCCAGATAGAAATAAGGATAATCCTGAAGCTGAAGCCAAATTTAAGGAAGTACAGGAAGCAAATGAAGTGTTAAGCGATCCGCAAAAAAGAGCGGCGTATGATCAATATGGACATGCAGCATTTGAAAATGGTGGAGCTGGAGCAGGTGGCTTTGGAGGACAAGGCTTCGGAGGCTTTGGCGGTGCTGGTGGCTTTGAGTTTGAAGGTTTTGGAGATATTTTTGATAGTTTTTTTGGTGGAAGAAGTCGAAGTCAAGGACCAAGAGTGCATCAAGGGGATGATTTAAGATATAATTTAACATTGACTCTTGAAGAAGTGGCTTTTGGTACAGAAAAAGAATTAAAATATAAAAGAAACGGGCAATGTAAAACTTGTCACGGAAGTGGTGCTGAACCAGGACACAATATGAAAACATGTGATAAATGTAATGGTTCAGGACATGTAAGAGTGCAACAGAGAACATTGTTTGGTATGACAAGTGGAATACAGGAATGTGACAAGTGTCACGGAACTGGAAAAATTCCTGAAAAAGAATGTCATACTTGTCATGGAACAGGATTGGAAAGAGAAATATTTACAAAAAAGGTAAGATTTCCATCAGGACTTCAGACTGGACAAAGATTAGTAGTAAGAGAGTGTGGAGACGCAGGGGCAAATGGTGGAGTCTTTGGGGATTTGCGAGTGCATATAACTGTTGCAAAGCATGATATTTTTGAAAGAATAAGTGAATATGATATTCATTGTGAAGTGCCTTTAAAAATGACAACGGCTATTTTAGGTGGAGAAGTGGAAGTGCCTACACTTAGTGGTAAGAAAAAAATAGTAATTCCTGAAGGGACTCAAAATGGAAAAACATTTAGATTGAGAAATGAAGGAATTAAATATGCTCGAAGTGAAAATAGAGGAGATGAAATTGTCGAAATAAAAGTGGAAACTCCAACAAATCTTAGTGATAAACAAAAGGAAATTTTACGTGAATTTGATGGTTCGCTTGACAATAAGAAAAATTACAAAAAGGCACATTCGTTTAAAGATAAAATAAAAAGATTTTTTAGTAAATTTGAAAATTAAAAAATTTTTTTTAGATTAAAATTTGAGTTGAAAAAAATAATAATTTGTATATTACACATGTTGTATAAAAAACGAAATACTGAAATTAAATGAAAAAATTCAAAAAAGTACTCTAATCTTAATTGATTAGGGTATTTTTTATGACATAATAATTAATAAACTTCACAACTTTAGTTTAACTTTATTTAAAATTATAAAAAATCAGTTTATTGACTTTTTATATTACAAGTGTTACAATAATAATATAAACAAAAAAGATGGAGGTTTTCTTATGAAACAGAATGCATTGATTAACAACATTGTTAAAATTGAAACAAAAGAAAAGGAAATTTTTAGAAATGTTCTTTTAGTATTAGGTGGAGTAGTATTTTTGAGTTTAATGGCTCAAGTTATGATTCCATTACCTTATACTCCAGTACCAATTACACTTGGAACATTTGGAGTCACATTAATGGCGTTGCTATATGGTAGAAAATTAGGAACTGCTACTATACTTTCCTATGTTGCGGCAGGTAGTTTAGGTGCCCCAGTTTTTGCTGGCGCTAAGGCAGGATCTTTATTTTCACCAACAGGAGGGTATATTTTAGGATATATTGTTTCTACAATGCTTTTAGGATATTTAGCTGATAAAGGAGTTACAAAATCTTACGTAAAAACAATTCTTTCATTAATGCTTTCTAGTACAATTATTTTGACATTAGGTGCATTGCAATTATCATTATTTGTAACTGGTAAAAATGTATTCATGATTGGTGTGTTACCTTTCCTTCCAGGAGATGCATTAAAATCAACAGCTGTAACCTTGCTTGTACCAACATTATGGAAATTTATTCCAAGAAAATAGTATAATAAAAAGAATTAATTAAATGAGTTATTTAAGAAGTTAAAATTAAAGTAAGAATACTTGATACAAAAAATTCCCGTTTTTAAAAAATTTAAATGGGAGTTTTTTTTGTAACCAAAGTTACACTATATTTTTGAAAAATGTTATACAATATGAATGGAGAAAAATTAATTTGAATTGATTTAGACGAGTTGGATATAAATAGTTTATTATAGCAGCTCCTATCAAACCTTTCAAACAAAGTACATTTTTTAATATTCAGATGAAAATCCTGATACTATTAAATGTACTTTTTATTTTTATGTTTAAATTAATTATAATTAGTGTGATATTAAATCATCCGGGTATATTATCTAAAAAAATTATTAAAGAAGTCTTGACAATCAAAGTATTTAGTGGTAATATAATAACGTTATTAGGCAAACCTAATTTATAGATTAGGTCAAACTAAAAAAGGAAGGAGTTGGAATGAGCAGAAGTATAGAAGATTATTTAAAAGGAATATATACTTTGAAAAAAAAGAAGGAATATTCTAATAAAAAACTTGCAGAATATTTAAATATATCTCCAGCTTCAGTCAGTGAAATGATAAAAAAGCTGGTAAATGATGATTATTTAACTATTGACAAAAAAACAGTAAAACTTACTGAAAAGGGGAATAAATTTGCACTTGACATTATACGTAAACATAGGGTTTGGGAAGTTTTTTTATTTGAAAGGCTAGGATATGATAAAGAGGAAGTACATAAGGAAGCAGAAATTTTGGAGCATGTAACAAGCAATAAGTTACTTCAAAAACTGGAAAAATTCTTATTTTACCCTAAAGAATGTCCACATGGCAGTCCAATTTTTTATGATGTAAAAAACTTCAATGAGGAAAATATTATAAAATTGTCTGAAGCTGAGGAAGATGACGAAGTTGTTATATTAAGTGTCGAAGATAATATCGAATTATATGATTATCTACGAGATTTGAATATAAATTTAAAGGAAGAATATATTGTCGACAAAAAGGATCCATTTGATGGGCCAATATATTTAAAAAGTAAAGCAAATCATGAAAAAGCAGTAGCTTTTAATGCGGCAACTATGATTAAAGTTTACAAAAAAAATGAAGACACGGAGGAAATAGATTATGAGTAAAAATAATATACTTAGAAAATTAAATTTAGTAATTGCAGTATGTGTAGCAATGATGCTACTAATATCTTGCGGTAAAAGTGGAGCTTCGTCAGGTAAAAAAATAAAAGTTACCACAACGACGACAATGCTTACTGACCTTGTAAAAACGATTGGTGGAGATAAAGTCGAAGTTACAGGACTTATGGGAGAAGGAGTAGATCCGCATTTGTATAGTGCCAGTGCAGGTGATATTGAAAAACTTGGAAATGCTGACATTATAGTGTATGGTGGATTGCACTTGGAAGGTAAAATGACAGAAATTTTTGAAAAATTAACTTCTCAAAACAAAAATATATTAAATGTTGGGGACAAACTGGATAAAAGCAAAATTCATCTAGTTGACCAAAATACTCCTGACCCGCATGTATGGTTTAATACAGAATTATGGGAAAAGGAAGCTGAGGCAGTAGAAGCCGAATTAAGTAAATATGATCCTAAAAATAGTGACTACTACAAAGAAAACCTGAAAAAATATAAAGCTGAACTAAATGAACTTACAACTTATGTAAAAACAAGAATTAATGAAATTCCTGAAAAAAGTAGAGTTCTTGTAACAGCTCATGATGCATTTAACTACTTTGGAGAACAATTTGGACTAGAAGTAAAAGCAATACAAGGTGTTTCTACAGATTCTGAAACTGGTACAAAAAATATAAGCGATTTGGCTAATTTCATAGTTGAAAGAAATATAAAAGCAATATTTGTAGAATCTTCTGTTCCGAAAAAAAGTATAGAAGCACTTCAGGAAGCTGTAAAGGCTAAAGGAAAAGAAGTTAAAATAGGTGGAGAATTGTACTCAGACTCACTGGGAGATGAAGCACACAACTCTGAAACTTATATTAAAACAGTTAAGGCAAACGCCGATACTATTGTAAATGCATTAAAATAAAATCGGTAATTATTTTTATTAATTATATATAAAATAATTCAAAAAAACATAGCAGAATAACTTTAATTATCACTCCCCTTTTATTATGTAAAACATAAAAAAATTCCTTAAAGTTGTTTTGCTATGTTATAATTTTTAAATTTAGGAGAGAAGTAAAATGAATCAAAATGTTTCTGATGATGTTATTATAAAAGTTGAAGATTTAACAATAGCATATGAAGATAAACCTGTTTTATGGGATGTTGAGCTGGGTATCAAAAAAGGTATTCTTATGGCGATAGTGGGGCCGAATGGAGCTGGGAAATCTACTTTGATTAAGGCGATGCTTGATTTGATAAATCCTGTCACTGGCGAGGTGAAATTTTATAATGAAAAATACGGTAAAGTAAGGGATAAGATTGCTTATGTACCTCAGAGAGGAAGTGTTGACTGGGATTTTCCGACTACTGTGTTTGATGTTGTGGAAATGGGACGTTATGGAAAAGTTGGATGGTTAAAGAAAGTTAGAAAAATTGATAAGGAAAAAACAAAGGAAGCTATTCACAAAGTGGAAATGGATGAGTTCTCAGATAGACAGATAAGCCAGTTATCTGGTGGGCAGCAGCAGAGGGTGTTTTTGGCACGGGCATTGGTTCAGGATGCTGAGATATACTTTATGGATGAGCCTTTTCAAGGTGTTGACAGCAAAACTGAAAAATCTATTGTAAATATTCTAAAAAAATTACGGGATGAGAAAAAGACTGTAATCGTTGTTCATCATGATTTACAAACGGTAAAAGATTATTTTGACTATGTGACGTTTATAAATGTTTCTGTTATAGCTTCCGGCCCTGTAGAGGAAATTTTTACTCCTGAAAATATTGAAAAAACATATAAAAGTAAAAAATTAACTCAAGATAATAAAAATCATCTTGAAATCGAAAAGGAGGATTAAAATGAATATATTAAATCTTCTTATTTCTGATCATACTTTTAGGACAGTTGCACTTGGCTGTTCATTACTTGGAATGGTTTCTGGAATACTTGGATGTTTTGCCGTTTTACGAAAGCAAAGTTTATTGGGAGATGCAGTTTCTCATGCTTCACTTCCTGGAGTTTGCCTGGCTTTTTTATTTACGAATGTGAAAAATACAGAAGTTTTGCTGCTAGGTGCGTTAATTACAGGAATTGTATGTATTGGTTTGATTCAATTAATTCAAAATTATACAAAAATAAAATTTGATAGTGCTTTGGCATTGATTTTATCTGTATTTTTTGGATTGGGATTAGTTTTACTTTCTTACTTGAATAAATTGCCGGGCGCGAATAAATCGGGATTAAATAAATTTATTTTTGGGCAGGCGTCAACATTTATTAAAAGAGATGTAAATATTATCCTGATTACCGGGATCGTTCTTCTAATTATAATTATTCTTTTCTGGAAGGAATTTAAAATTGTTTCATTTGACTCTGATTTTGCCAAGACATTGGGATTTCCAAGCAAGAAAATCGAAATATTAATTTCCATATTGATTGTAACTACTGTAATAATAGGTATTCAGGCGGCAGGAGTAATATTAATAAGTGCAATGCTTATTTCTCCAGCAGTTGCAGCACGGCAATGGACAGACAAACTTTCAATTATGGTAATTTTGGCAGCTTTTTTTGGAGGAATATCAGGTTTACTTGGAACTTTGATAAGTATAAGTGAAAGCAATTTGCCAACTGGACCTGTTATCGTTATAATTATAAGTATAATAGTGGTTATTAGTATTCTTTTTTCAAATAAAAGAGGTATTGTATTTAAAATTATAAGAAATCAAAAAAGAAAAAAAGAATTTAAAGAAAAACTTGAAAAGAAAAAAACTGAATTAAGTAGTTTAAAAATAAATAATCTGGAAAGGGGGAAATAAATTATGGGTTTTTCATTGGAAATACAGCTTATCGCAATAATGGTTGCAAGTGCCTGCTCTATTTTGGGAACATTTCTAGTTTTAAAAAGTATGGCGATGGTTTCAGATGCGATAACACACACTATCTTACTTGGAATTGTAGTTGCATTTTTTGCAGTTCATGATTTGAATTCCCCGTTGTTAATAGTAGGTGCAGGAATAGTTGGCGTTTTAACTGTTTACCTTGTGGAACTTCTTAATTCGACAAGGCTTGTCAAGGAAGATTCTGCAATTGGAGTGGTTTTTCCATTGTTATTCAGTATCGCTGTAATTTTAATCTCAAGGTATGCTGGAAATGTACATTTAGATGTTGATTCAGTATTATTGGGAGAATTGGCATTTGCTCCATTTAATAGGGTAGAAATATTTGGTTTTAGTGTTGCTAAAGGATTGGTTACGACTTTTGTTATATTTTTAATAAATTTATCTTTTGTAGTTATTTTTTTCAAGGAATTAAAAATTTCGGTATTTGATAAAGCTCTTGCAATAACTCTTGGAATGAAGCCAATATTAATTCATTACATTCTAATGTCACTTGTGTCAATGACAGCAGTATCCTCATTTGAGGCAGTAGGTTCAATATTGGTAGTTGCATTTATGATTGGTCCTCCAATTACAGCGTATTTATTAACAGATAAGCTAAAAGTAATGATAGGGTTAAGCCTTGTTCTAGGGGCTGTGGCAAGTGTGGCTGGATTTCATTTCGCAAGATTTTTTGATATTTCAATTGCAGGAAGTATCGCAGTTGTAATTGGTATAATTTTCCTTTTAACATTGATATTTTCTCCAAAGAAAGGATTAATTTTCACAATAAGTCGAAAAAAATCTCAAAAAATGGCATTTTCTGTTAGAATATTGCTAATCCATTTATCAAACCATGTAAATACAAAACAGGAAAAAGATGAATGCGGAATTGACACCATTGATAATCATTTGCGTTGGAATAAGGGATTTTTGAATAAAGTTATTGGAAAAGCTAAAAAGGAAAAATATATTTATGTTGATGGCACAGTTTACAAACTTTCTGAAAAGGGAGAGAAGTATTTGCAGTTAAATAATAAATAATAATAATTAATTTTCAGTCTTTGTATGGAGGCTGATTTTTTTGTTTTTATTTTTTAAGAATAAAAAGTTGTAGTTATTCTATAAATGAGAAAAATATTTGACTATAATAGTGTTAAATTATTGGATTTGAAGGATATAATGAATTTCTAATCTAAAAAAAAAAAAATAAGGTGATTAAAACAGAAATATTAAAAACATAGGATATACTAGAATAAAAGAAAGAAATGTAAAAATTTTATAAAATTTAGGAGAAGTTGCTATGAGAAATTTATTCAGAGTATTGATTTTGATTTCATTTGTAATGAGTTTGAGCAGTTGTGAATTATTTGATGTAAATGAATGGAGAGAAGCACGAGAACAGATGGATGCGGCAGGATTTATGTGTGATGGACATGGAAATTGTGGATATACACGTCCTTATTGTACTGATGATGGAGAAAGATATGAATGCAGCAGTAGTCCTTATTAATTGGGTACTGTATTCAAAACAAATAATGATTTAGGACAGGAGGAGCTTTTATGAAAAGGTTTGTTAAATTTTTAATTATTTCAATTGTAACAATATTGTTTGTTACTAGCTGCATAACTACAGCAGGTTATACAAGAGATTGCGATGATGATGGAAAATGTAGTTATCATAGATATTCTTATTAAAAAAAATATTTTAAGATTGTTAGGAAAGACTGGCTTGGAAAGTAAATTTTCAGATCCAGTCTTTTTTATTTTGTTAAAAATTTGGATATATTTTAAAAGCCTTCACAATGTAAAAAAACAGGAATGTATGATAAAATATAAAAAAATTGTTTTAGGTGGTGCAGAATATGAATAAAAATATTAAAAAATTTGATGAAAATTATGTTTTACTGGAAGAAATGTTTGAAGATGATTATTATCCAAAATTTCTTGTAGAAAAAGTGGAAAAATTGATTAGAAATGTTATTGAATTTTTGGAAACTGGGGAGAATGATGTTGAAATTGTTCAGAAAAAGTTGGATGAAATGACAATTGGGATTAATGATTTGGAAGATGAGTTTTATGAAAATGAAAGCGAGATTGAAACTGTTGCGAGAGATAGCATTGGTGTAACTGTGGAATATGTGTTGAAGTGGTTTGGGATAGATATTGACATTGAAGAGGCGATTCGGGAAAGAGAATGGTAAAAAAGTTAAATGAAAAAATTAATGAAAGTGGATAAAAAAGATGAAAATATTTGTAAATGTAAAGCAAATTGGGAAAAGAAAAAATAAAATTGATAAGAAGAAATATGAAATTAGCGAGAAAATAACGACTGTAAAGGAGCTTTTGACAGAATTTGTTACGATAAATGTAAATGAATTTAATAATGGATTTACTGAAAATGATATTGTTCCATATTTGACTGATAAGAAAATTAATGATTTGTCTGATGCTGGGAAAATTTCGTTTGGGGTGGATTATAATGAGCAAAAGCAAGATTTAGAAAAGGCGATTGAAAATGCATTACAAAGTTATGAAGATGGAATTTACAGGGTCTTTGTAAATGATGAAGAAATGGGAGAGATTGATTGTGAGATAAATTTGAAAGAGAATGATGAGTTGACATTTGTTAGGCTTACGATGTTGGCGGGGAGAATGTGGTAAGTAATATTTGAAAATTACTAAAATAAAAAATACTATAAAAGCCGTTACTAAATAAAGTAACACAAAACGTAAAAATTAAAAAACATACTTTAAGGTAAATATATAATTAATAAATTAAAAAAATAATTTACAAGGAGAATTTATTATGGTAATAGATTACAACATTCCTGACAAATTGAAAAACAGTTACAGAACGAAATTGTCAAAGGAAAAGGAAAAATTAAACCCAGAAAGTAGAAAATTTATTGAAAATGCGTTGAAAGGAACTGTTAAAACTGGAGAATATGAGTATGAAATTTTTGCAATTGCAGAAATAAAAAAGAAAATTAAAAATATTGAAAATGTTACTCTTCAAGATATTTTTCCAAAAGAAATTTATCCTGCTTTGGATGCTATGATTGGAAAGAATTTTAGAGAATTTTTTATTGAAATTTGTGAACAAACTGTACTAACTCCTTATACAAAAGGATATTATAGAAAAATGATACTAAGTTCGAATTATAGAGATCATTTGCGGGATATGTGGGATATTTTGACACGTTTTGTGAAATTCCATATTTTGGAATTGGATATTATGAAAATTTTGAAAAAGGAGTATGATACGAAACAGTATGGGAATATTGACGCAGAATCTTATCTTTTAGCTGAAATTAATAGAGGCAATAAAGAAGTTATTGAGTTTTTGAAAGAAATGATTTTGAGTGATAACAATACATTTGTATTAGATTATACAACTTTTAGGGCAATTTTTTCGTCAAATAATCGCGAGCTTGTGGAATTAGTTGGGAAATTACTATTGGCTGCAAAGCTTCAGGAAGGGCTACGACAGGCTATTTGTGAAACGATGGATGGCGGAACGGTGGAAAACTTTAATTATATGTTTAAAATTGTTTATGATAATGATTTATTACGTTTTTCATCAGTAAAAAGAGCTTTGGCAACATGGACTGGAATTGGCGAAATGTATGCAGACAGGGTTAGCAAAAAGGAAATCGAGATTATCAATAAACTCATGGAAAATCCGAAATATGCTAATGAGCTTTTGAAAAGTGAGGACAATGTAGAAGTTTTGCTAGGGCTTTGGCAAAAGGGAAGAGAAGATGTTTCGGTGGCTGTAAAAGCGATTGAAAAACTTATAAATACTGGAAAACGTCACACTGTTTTGCTTGCTTCCTACTACCTTGATATTATTCAAAATCCAGACTTATCTCAAAAAATTTCAAAAAAAGTTATTCAAAAAAATCCTGATGATTTGGAAATTTATGCATGCTATTCAAGTAATCTTGTGGGAAATGTAAACACTTATCAGATCTTTCAGAGAATAAATAATGGAAAAGTTAAATTGAGTGATTTTTTTGACAATGAAGGTGAGGCAAAAGAATTTTTTGAAATACTTGAAAATTTAGTTAAACAAATGACAAAAGTTAGAAAAGATTTTTCTCCTTGTATTTTCCCATGGTATTCGGTTACGCTTTATAAAGTAGCAATTGTTGATAAAATGGCACTAATATCACTCTTTTTGAAAGGTGAGTATATTGATAAAATTTTAGATTATGCGAAATTTCTTAATTATTATACAAAAGAGGATATTCTACAGCTTGTTGCTCAAAAATTTGAGAATGAAAATCATGAAAAATTTGTGATTGGTAGTTTAAAAGATGGTGCAGTAACTAATAAAGCCTTTGAAATAGCTAAAAAACATAATTTAGTCCAAAAATATTGTAAAGAAATGGAAGAAATGCTAAAGTTAAAAACTCCAGAAGTTCGTAAAAATCTGATTAATTTACTTTATTTGCAGAAAAAAACGGCATTTTATGAAAGTGTTGAAAATCTTATAAAGACAAAGGATGTAAATAAACGGCTCGCTGCATTTGACTTGATTTTGAAGGCTAAAAATGAGAAAAAAGACGATATGAAAACATTGAAGAAGTACGTAAAACTTGTTAAAGAACCTACTTCAAGTGAAATTGTTTTAATTAGTGAAATTAATAGGGAAGAGAAAAAAGCTGTTAATGAGGAACTTAAATATAACATTAATTATGAACCAAGTTTTGAAAATAAAGAATTTTTAGAGAAAAAATTAGATATAAAACAAATATTTACAAAGTCTATTGATGAACTTTTGGAAATTGTAAAAAAATTAAACGATTTGTATGTGAAATACGAAAATTATGAGTACAAAACTGCTTATGGCGAAGAAGTTTTGCTTTCTAATACATTTTCTCCTATTTTTTCTTCGGATAGAAAATACGATTATGGAAATCAGAAATTGGAGGATTATCCACTGGAGGAAGTATGGCGGGAATTTTACAAAACAGAAATTAAGGATTTTGAAACACTGTACCAAGTCTATTTATTTACAAAGGAAAGATTTTCAGCAAAGGAATATTTAAACTATACGAATGAAATGCTTGGATTTGGTGCAAATAACCTAATTGAAAAAATAATATTTGAACAAAGAAAAAATAATGATTTAAAACATTTTGAGGTAAATAAAGGATATTATTATTCAGTTGGAAAAATATCTCAAATTATATATTTGCTTATAAATGAATACAAAAATGAAGAAAAAAATAAAAAATATTGTTATAAATTTGGAAAAACTGTATTTTCTTATGTTTACAATCACTTGGATGAAAGCAAGATTTTGACAAAGCAGGGGAAAAATCATTGGGGAAGAGATGAGACCAAAGAAATGTATTCAAGCATTTTTGACAATAATCTAATTTTTCGAGAGGCTAAAAATAATATGGGATATTATCCAAATGAGAAGGAATTTGGTGAGCAGTTTATCCTAAAATATGAAATTTATAAAAAAATGTACAATTATATACAAAAGAAAAATGGAGAATTAAATGGCGAGCTCATTTCACTTTATGAATTTGCTTTTGCTGTAACAAAAGGAATTATTACAAAAGACGAGTTTTATATTGAAGTACTTAATCGCGGAAACGTAAAGGATAATATAAGAACTTTGTGCAATTTTATTTATAATAATGAAGATTCTAAAAAAAATCAAGATGAACAGAAAGTTATGGAATTTTTTAGAACAGAAGGACAAAAAATAATAGACTATATTTTGGATTTGGAGTTTAAAAGAGGGGAAAATCCCGTGGAATACTCAAATACGATTCATCAGATACCTCTTGTAAAAGGTATTGACAATCTTATCAAGATTTTGATGGCACTGGGGAATGAAAAGCTGAAAAGAGGTGGTTATTATTCCTACTATTACAGTGATGATTCCAAAAAATCAAATTTGAGCCATCTTCTGAAAAATAGCCAGCCTAATAAAAATGACACCAGTGAACTTTTTGCAAAAAAAATAAAAGGAAGCAAAATCAGTCAGCAGCGGCTTATAGAAGTTGCAATGTATGCACCACATTGGATATCACTTATTCAGGGATATTTAGGCTGGAAAGGAATGGAAAGTGCCTGTTACTATTTTCATGCTCATATAAGTGATGTGTCTAAAAATATGGAAAGTCTATTTGCCAAATATACTCCTATTTCAGTTGAAGATTTGGCTGTGGGAGCTTTTGACATTGACTGGTTCAAGTCTGCTTATAAGGAGCTGGGGAAAAAACGCTTTGAGATGCTTTATGAGGCGGCAAAATATGTATCAGATGGAGCAAAGCATTCACGGGCAAGAATGTTTGCAGACGCTGTACAAGGAAAGTTAAAATTAAAGGAAACTGAAACAAAGATTCAAGACAAGAGAAATAAAGACTTGGTTGCTAGCTATTCATTAATTCCATTAAAAAAGGCTCGTGACAAAGATTTACTTCATAGGTACAAATTTTTGCAGAAATTTCTAAAAGAAAGTAAGCAGTTTGGAGCTCAGCGTCGGGCAAGCGAGGCAAAGGCTTTTGAAATATCGCTTGAAAATTTATCAAGAAATGCTGGATATTCAGATGTAATTCGTTTAATTTGGAGTATGGAAACAGCTTTAATTAATGAAATGCAAAAATATTTTGAGCCAAAAATAATTGACGAAATATCGGTGTTTATAAAAATTGATGAATTTGGACAAACTAAAACAGTTTTTGAAAAAAATGGAAAAACTTTGAAAACAATGCCAGTAAAACTAAAGAAAAATAAATATATTGAAGAAATTAAGGAAGTTAATAAAAATTTGAAGGAACAATATAGACGTTCTAAAAAAATGCTAGAAGAGGCAATGGAAGACGGTACAGAATTCTACAATTATGAAATAAAAAATCTAATGGAAAATCCTGTAATTTCACCATTGCTGGACACTCTCGTTTTCAAATCTGAAAACAATCTTGGTTACTACAGTGATGGTACTCTTGTAACTGTAAATGGAGAAATTCTCGAACTTGAAGAAAGTCAAGTGTTAAAAATTGCTCATGCTCTTGATTTGTATAACAGTGGAAAATGGAGCGAGTACCAGCAAGACTTATTCACAAAACAGATAAAACAGCCGTTTAAACAGATATTTAGAGAAATTTATATAAAAACTCAGGATGAAAAAGGCAAGGAAAATTCATTAAGATATGCTGGACATCAAATTCAGCCAAATAAAACTGTTGCTGTACTAAAAAATAGAAGATGGGTTGCTGATTATGAAGAAGGGCTGCAAAAAATTTATTATAAAAATAATATTATAGCAAAAATTTATGCAATGGCAGACTGGTTTTCTCCATCTGATATTGAAGCTCCAACACTTGAATGGGTTTGTTTTTACGACAGAAAGACCTTTAAACCGATGCTTATAGATGATATTCCTGATTTAATCTTTACAGAAGTAATGAGAGATGTGGATCTGGCTGTAAGTGTAGCTCATGTTGGCGGTGTTGATCCTGAAGCTAGTCATTCGACTGTTGAAATGAGAAAAGCTATTGTTGAGTTTAATCTTAAATTATTTAAACTTAAAAATATTACATTTACTGAAAAACATGCTATAATAAAAGGTGAACGTGCAGAATACACAGTTCATTTGGGAAGTGGAGTAGTTCATCAGAGAGCAGGAGCTGAAATAAATGTACTTCCAATACATTCTCAGCATAGAGGAAGGATATTTCTACCATTTGTTGATGAAGATCCCAAAACAGCTGAAATTATGAGTAAAATCATTTTATTTGCAGAAGACACTAAAATAAAGGATCCGTTTATTTTAGAACAAATTAAGTAATACTATTTTTCCATTTAAATAATGAATTTATTAAAAATTTTTATTTAGCAAATAATTCTTGGTCTTTCATTACTAACTAACTAAAATATAATGTTTATTGTTTAAATGGAATTTAGTATAAAATGACAAAAATAGAAAGGAAAAATTTTGGAAAGTTTTATTTTTTTAGGGCTAATTTTATTAGTTGGTGCAATTACACAGAATAAATCCATAGTTTATGCAACAATTTTCGTGTTAATTTTAAAAGTTTTATTTAATATTACAGAAAGTTATAAATTAAAAGGAATTGATATTCAAAATTTTATGACTCAATTTAGAAAAGAAGGTATAAATTGGGGTGTTTTAGTAATCACAGTTGCTATTTTAATTCCTATTGCTACAGGAGAAATTGGTTTTTCTCATTTATTAAATGCTTTTAAATCTCCAATTGGATGGATTGCGATTATAAGTGGAATTACCGTTTCTATTCTTTCTTCAAAAGGAATAGGATTACTCTCGGGGCAGCCTGAAATTACAGTCGCTCTAGTAATTGGAACAATAATGGGAGTTGTATTTTTTAAAGGGATTGCGGCAGGGCCTGTTATTGCTAGTGGAATTACTTTTTGTATTTTGAGAGTTGTTGAATTGTTTTTTAAAAAATGATTTTAAAGAAGTATTGTTGTTATGTCCAATAATGATTTAATTTATAATAAGAAAAGTTGTAACTGAAATTAAAAGCTACAACTCTTCTTATTTTTTTATTTTTTAAATAATTATTTTTATAACAAACCTATATTAGAAGTTAAATCTAAGCCCTGTTGTAAACACATTGTTATTTCCTTTACCTTTTCCACTATCAATTGAACCATCATAGTTTACATACCATCCAAATTTAGAATTTACTTCAGTCAATGCTCCAACTCCTATCCAAGTTCTATTTTTAGCAAGTCCTATTCCTTTTACCTTGAATGTTGCTCCTGGTAGTCCTGTATATCTTGCATTAAAACTTAAATCTTGATCATTGAAGGCTCTTTGATGTGTTACATAACCTTGGAATGTAGTCTTGCTTTCACTATTCCAGTTTACAGCTTTTCCAATTCTAACTCCAAGTAATGCAGCTGTCTGGTTATAATTTTTCTTGTCAGCAGTCAATCCAAATTGACTCTTTTCTTCTGAGAATGATCCTCTTACAACTGTATCGTGAGTTAGTCCCACAAATGGTGTTACAACAAAGTCTCCATTACCATTTTTAATATCATATCCTGTTTCTAAATATCCAGAATAAACTTTATCATTATGGTTAATTTTAGCTCTTGTGTAATCATTAGTACTTAAAATAATATCTCTTTCAACATCACTGTCAACAAATCCAACTCCAAAACGTCCTTGCAAGTAGAATGGAATATTTTTGTTTCCTAATCTTCCATATAGTGAAACTCCAAAGTTATTAGCATCAGATTTACCACCATATCTGTTAAATTTAACGTTAGCTTTTGAATAAGACAATGCAGTACCTAAAATCAAGTTTTCACCAAATTGCTTATCAACTCCAACTTGCCCACCAACGACTTTAGTATCTCCTTTACCGTATCCATCTTGTTTTAATGTACCATTAGCTCCCAATCCAGAAATCCATAGTCCAAAATTATCTCCAACATTGTCAAGAGTACCAAGCATAACTAATCTATTTGACAAGTCCTTATTTACAGTTTGTGAATGTTGGAAAGTAAGAGCTTGTGCAGAAGCATAAATTTGTCCAGATAAGCTATCTAAAACAGCAGCTCTGTTAGAAGAAGTAAGAGCTTGTAAAGTAGCAGCTTTTCTTTCAAACTGAGCGACATTTCCAGCAGTACCATTTTCTATATTTTGATCTAATTTTTGGAAGGCAGTTTCCAAGTTTTGTGCAGTGTTTTTTTGCATTTCGTCAGATCCTGCAATTTTTTCCACATAGTCTAATACATTTTTTCTGTTTACATTTGCAGAAACAGTATTTTCATTTTGATTAATTTTAGCATTTAACATTTCATCAGTGTTTACATTTTCAAAATTTCCTTCGATTTTGTGGTCTGATGTAATTACATTTTGTGTAGTCCCATTAGCTGTCACATATTTTCTTTCTCCATGTTCTTCTGGTTTAATTTCAAGTCTTGAATTATTTAAATTAACTTTTCCTTGTACATGTAAGTTAGAATTTAAATCTGTTACAACTCTTGAATTTTCCAAAGCCTCATAATTTCCAGAAACTTGTGTTGAACCAGAATTTTCTATAATACCATTATTTGTAATATCATTTTTTATTACAGCATTATTTGTAGAAAGAATAGCTTGTTTTTTGACATTTATTGATGAAGCATAAACACCATTTACTTGTAATCTTCCTGCATTTACTGTTGTTGGACCTGTAAATGTAGAGTTTCCAGATAAAATTAAATCTCCAGAACCATCTTTAATTACACCAGCATCTCCTGAAATATCATTTGAAAAAGTATAACTTCCATTTGGAATATTAATAGTTACATTATCTTCAAGTGCAAGCTGTTTACTAAATAATGCAGGTCCTTTAAGAGCTTTATCAATATTTAAAAGTCCCCATCCATAAATATCATCAACTCCAGTTGCTCCTATGTCAGTTGCAGTTGATAAAATTGTTTGACGAATTAGACTAGCATCCATCCAAGGATATTTTTCTTTAATCAATGCCGCTGTTCCTGTTACAAGTGGTGCGGCAAACGAAGAACCACCACCCACATAATTTTTTCCTTTTATTGAGAATACTTGATCTCCAACTGCTGTCACAGTCCAATTTTTTGCAACTCCTGCAGGTGAAAGCGGTGTCAAGTTATCCCAGCTTGTATCTCCTAATTTTGATTCTTCTTTTGAAGTTAATGCAACTACATTTATCCATCCTTTTTCAAGTCCACTTTCAAAATAAGGCAATCCTCCTTCAAGTGTAGATTGTGTATCAGATGAATCATTTCCTGCAGCCCATACAAATAACGAACCGTTATTTACTTCATCTCTATAGAATTCAAGTATATTGCTTCCTATTTGATGCCCATAATAATGGCTAGAAGTTGAAGTATTGTTAAAATCTGTTACTACTCCGTCAATTCCAAATGATTGGTTATAAATAGTAACCCCTTGATTTTTTAAGGCTTGATACATTTCCAGTGTTATTTTAGGATATACTCCTTTCTCACCTTGTTTACTAGAATCAATGGCATAAACAGTTGCATTTTTTGCAATTCCAGCAGAAGAACCTGCTGCAAGATCAGCTACAACTATACCATGATCATCATTCGCAGTAGATTCAGCTGTGAATCCAGGAACTGTAAGTTTTGACAAACGACTTCCAAATTTTGCTGATAAATCTGCATCAAATGATGAATTTTGGAATCCTACATCAATAATTCCGATTTTAACATTGGAACCTGTAAATGTCGAATTCGAATTGTTATGTGGGTTATCTTTGTTGTATGAAAAAGTGGAGTCGTTCCATGCAATTGAACTAGCTGATTTAGTTACAGTTGGCTTAGTTTTTACTGGTGCTGTAGGTAGAGAACCAGTATCAGACGTTGGAGTGCTTGATGATGTGGAACCACCACCGCCACCTCCTCCACCGCCACCACAACTTACTAATAATGCAGTTAACGCAATAAGAATTGATTTTTTTCTGAAGTTATGTTTTTTAGAATACTTTTTTATATCTTCATTAAATTTTTCTAAATTAGCAGTCATAACTATCTATCTCCCTTCAATATATATTTTCAAATTATTTTATTTATTTTTCTTTGTTAACGTTAATATCACATTAATAAAAATGATATTTTCCAATAGTATTTTACCACATTTTTTAAAGAATTTCACTATGAATTAAAAATTTTATTTAAAAATTTCTCCAGCTTCTTTGTACCATAAAACCAAGTCTAGCTCGTCCATTTTTATTTTAGAGAATTTTGAATATTCTTTCATTTTTTCTTCAATTTCATAGTATTTTTTTTCAGTTATTGTTTTAGGAATTTCGCTAATTACATTAAGTGCTTTGAGATTTCTTAGAATATGTCTATCCAAAATGGCAATATTTTCTCCAAACCCAAGATTTCTGAGCACATGGTTTGCTTCTTTTAATCCCATTCCTTTAATATTTTTCAAAATCCATTTTCTTTTTTCAAAAGTATCACCAATTTCTGATAATATTTTTTTTGGCTGTAATTTTCCATCTTTTGTCATCAGTTCTCGCAATTCTGCTAAATAACGTGATTTATTATTCTTAAATCTGACAATATTTAGAAATTCTACTATTTCTTCAGGATTCCCATTGTAAAGCAGTCCATTTTCCACCAAAGTTGTAATGGCTTGCCAAGCATTTTTTGCTTTTGACTGAGGTGTCAGAATACAAAATGCCATTTCTGCAAACACTTCTTTTTCTGTACCTTTCCAAGCCTTTTTATAGCCTTTTATAGCTTTTTCAATCCCTTCTTTTATTTCTTTATAAATTTTAAGAATTTCTTCGTGCTTTTCCTTATCAATTTTTTTACTAATTTCATTGTTTTCTATATTCTTTTTTTGTTTTTTTTCAGGCATAATTAAAATTCCTCGTTTTATTATTTTTTATTTTATTTCAGAAAAAAATTTCCAATTTCATCAATAGTTTCTTCTGATTCCTTGAGAGGTGCCAAAATCCAGTCGTGGCACAAATTTTCCCCAATTTTTATTTCCACACTTGTTCCAATCGCAACTTCAAGCATATCGCTTAATTTTAGGCAATCAGGATACAAAATTTCATTTGTTCCAAAAATTAGAAAAATTTCTCCAAGATTGTCCATATTTCCATAAATTGGCGAAATCATAGGATTTTTCACATCCAGTTCTCCTGCAAACTGCTTTCCTGTTATAATCAGTCCATTTAGTGGCAAGAGAGGATCTTTTTCTGCAAATTCCTCTATTTCCTCATTTGTCATTGAAACATCGACCCAAGGTGACATTAATGCAGTTTTCTTTGGAAATGGCAAATCTTCCTTATTTTTCAATATTTGTAAAAATGCAAGTGCCAAGCCACCGCCAGAAGAATCACCAAATAAGTAAAATTCATCATCTTTATATTTATTAGTTATATGTCTATAAGCCTCCATTAATACTCGATGAGCTTTGTCAACAGTATTTTCTGGAGCAAGCGGATAGTCAATGAATGTAACTTTTAAATGAAATTTTTTAACTAATTTTTCAATAATATTTTTGTGAGCTTTGACAGCGCGCATTACATAAGCCCCGCCATGTAGAAAAACAACATGCTTGTTATAGCTTTCTTCTGAAAAAACTGTCAAAACTTGGTATTCATCAATAAACTGTTCATCAAGAATAAGCGTTTTGTCAAAATTTTTTTTATTCAAAAAATCTGTATCCCTTCTTGGATTTAAAAAGTCTTTTTCCTTATATTTTTTCATATTCACCAATTTTGCGATTGGCACTGCAATATCTGATAATAAACTCATTTTTTCATTTTATTTTTTAAGAAAAATAATCAAACTCCTTTCTTAATTTTTTAAATTTGCTTAATTTGATCAATCAATTAACAAATTTTAAATTTATTATATGATTTCTGATAATTTTTGAACTATGATTCCTTCATTTTCTAATTTTTCACGTATTCTTCTTACAAAAAGCAAAGCTTTTTCACCATCACCGTGAACACAAATAGAATCAGCCTTTATTGGAATTTCTTTTCTTGTTATTGAAATTACCTTTTGTTCCTTTATCATTTTTATTACACGTTCTATTGCTTCGTTTTCATCGTGAATCATTGCTCCTTCCTTTGAACGTGCCACAAGGCTTCCATCTTCCTCATAAGCCCTATCTGCAAAAACTTCGCTCGCATATTTTAAATTTAAGTCTTTTGCAGCTTTTAAAGTTTCACTTCCAGAAAGTCCAAGAATGATAAGAGAATTGTCAAATTCAGCGACAGCTTCACAAATAGCCCTTGATAATTTATAATCTTTTGCAGCCATATTATACAAAGCTCCATGAGGTTTTACATGTTGCAGCTTTACACCTTCACTTTTGCAAAAAGCTCCTAAAGCTCCTAATTGATACAGCACATAAGCTTTCGCTTCGTCTATTGAAATTTTCATTTCACGTCGTCCAAATCCCATTAAGTCCAGAAATCCAGGATGAGCTCCTATTCCAATGTTATTTTTTTTAGCAGTTTCTATCGTTTTTTTCATAACGACAGGATCTCCTGCATGAAATCCGCAAGCCACATTAGTACTAGAAATAAGCGGAATAATCTTATCATCTCCTCCAATTTTATAATTACCGAAACTTTCTCCCAAATCACAGTTCAAATCCACTTTAAAAGCCATATTTTACCTCTTTTCATTTTTTATTTAAATTTTTAATAAAGCAATACATTTTCAATAAAACTTGTAGTTGCCTTTCCTTGACAGAAAACCTCGTTTCTCATAATTTGATATTGAAAATCTAAGTTAGTTTCTACACCCAAAATAACAGTTTCATTTAGTGCTGAACGCATTTTTTGGAGTGCCATTTCACGAGTTGGAGCGTGAACTATAATTTTAGCAATCATTGAATCATATTCAGTTGGTATTGTATAGCCTGTGTAAATGGCAGTGTCAACTCTTATTCCATTACCATCTGGTAAATGTATGTTTGTTATTTTTCCTGGACTTGGCATAAAGTTTTTTTCAGGAATTTCTGCATTTATACGGCATTCTATTGCATGCCCTCGTAATTGTATATCTTCCTGTGTGAAACTTAATTTTTCATTCATTGCTACTCTAATCTGTTCAATTATCAAATCCGTTCCTGTCACCATTTCAGTAACTCCGTGTTCTACTTGAATTCGTGTATTCATTTCCATAAAGTAATATGAACCATCTGCTCCCATTATAAATTCTATGGTTCCAGCATTTGTGTAATTTACTGCTTTTGCTGCTAGAATAGCATATTTATTTAGTGCTTCCCGAGTTTCTGGAGAAATTGCAGGAGATGGTGATTCTTCTACTAATTTTTGATGATTTCTCTGAACAGAGCAGTCCCTTTCCCCAAGAGCCACTACATTCCCAAAATTATCAGCAATTACTTGAATTTCTATATGTCTTGGATCTTCTATAAATTTTTCAATGTACATAGTATCGTCACCAAACGCATTTATGGATTCCCGCTGAGCTACATTAAATAAAAATTCAAAACCGTTTCTATCCTTTACAACACGCATCCCTTTTCCGCCACCACCAGAAGAAGCCTTTACCATAACAGGGTAGCCGATGTTTTCAGCAGCTTTCATTCCAGATTCTACATCATAAATAGGTTCTTTTGTTCCTGGTACAACTGGGACTCCAGCATCCATCATTGTTTTTCTAGCCTGAGATTTATTCCCCATTCTATCAATAACTTTAGCCGTTGGACCAATAAAATTTATTCCATTTTCTTCACACATTTTTACAAACTCTGAATTTTCCGATAAAAAGCCGTATCCAGGATGAATTGCATCTGCTCCCACATTCAAGGCAGCCGTAATGATACTTTCCTTATTCAAATAACTATTTCTTGCAGGTCCTTCTCCAATGCAAATACTTTGATCAGCCAATTTTATATGAAGACTATCCTTATCTTCCTTTGAGTAAATTGCAACACTCAAAATTCCCATGTTTCTACAGGCTCTAATAATTCTAACCGCAATTTCCCCACGATTTGCAATTAATACTTTTTTTATCATAAATATATCCCCTTTCTCTTTTTTTATTTTAAAATGATTTTGTTATAGTTGATTCTGTTCAATATTATAATTTTATATGACATTAATACTTAAATATTAAGATTAATGATTTTTAATTAAAATTGATAAAAGTTATTTTTGGTAGTAAATATTTTTTCTGCTTTTTTATGTTTTATCTTTTTTATAAAGCAAAGGGGAACAGTCGCCATCCCCTTTGCAAACCCGGCTTGTCTAAGAATTTTTCTGAAATAAAAACGAAACTCGCTACGTAAAACTTCGCTCAAACAATCGTTTTTATTCCAAAAAAATCACGACAATTTTAGTTTAATTAATTCAAATGATAAGTAAAATTTCGTTAAAGAAAAAATAACAATTTGAGCTTTTTTGAGTAAAATTGAAACTATATTTAGTTAATGGTATCAAAATAATCTAAAAATAAGAAACTGATAAATAAAAATCAAGATTAAAAAAATTATTAATCTGAATAATTAAGGATAAAATTTAGTAATTTAATAAAAATAAAAGTAGTAATAAATTAGATTCTTTAAGCAGCAGATTTTTTTGAATATAATACATTATATTTTATTCAATAAATTTTATTTTATCTTCAATTTCTGCATAACGCTCTTTTCCAATAATCTTTTCTAAATCGACATTCGATCTTATGTTATTTTTTTCAATTTCAGGAAGTAATTTTTTTATTTCCTTATTTGTAAATCCTATTTTTTTTAATTCTTTTTCATTTAACTTGTTAATGTTGTATTTTGTAATTTCACGTCCATAATTTTTGGTTGAATCCTGAATTTTTTCATTATCTACAAACAAAAATTTTTGTGCGATTTCCAAGCCAGACTTTCCAAATCCTGAAATATTTTTTACTTCATTAATATCTTTAATAATACCAACTTCATCTCTATATTTTATAAATCTTTCAGCTTTATTTTTATTAATTCCTAATTTTAGCAAATCTTTGTATTCAATATTATTAATATCAAATTTCACATTACTTTTTGTTAAATCGGTATCTTTTTTAGCCTTTTCCTTTTTATAATTTTTTTCCTTACTAATTTCAATTTTAGGAATATTTTTGTCTTCAATTAAAAGTCTTAAAAAATTTCCCGCAATTAACAGCATTATAAAAATAATGACATATTTTATTTTCATAATAACCCCCCTTTTGATTATATTCTACTTAATATTTTCCCCCAAATCTGCCACTTAAATAAAATAACTTATATTTTATGACAAATTATATCACATTGACTTGTTATTTAATAGATAAAAAAATTAAAATTTGAATTTTATCATTCTGTAATCATTAAACAAAATTTTTACTTATTTAATTAAGTTATTTTCTTAATTACTTATTTTTTAGAATATTTTAATTAATTATTATTTTTTTATTTATAATTCTAAATCTTTTTTGACGTAAGGGCATCAAACGCCATGCCCTTACAACCCCCGCTTTACGCAAAACTTTCTTATATAAGAAAAATAGAACTCGCTTTTGAATATAAATAATTTTAATTCAAACAATCTTATCTAATTTAAAATTTGTTCCAAAAGCTCAAACAGCTATTTTTCTTCTAACGAAATTTTGCTTGGAATTTATTTTAATAAGATTATCTTTTGTAATTATACTAAAATAAATTCCAAGTATTAGTTATATTAAACTCTATTTAAATAACGGATTTACTATAAATTTTTCTAATGATGAATAAAAACCTAGTATTTTCAAATAATCAAAATATAATTTTTTAGTTTTAATAAACCGACGGAGCTTTTATTTGCTCAACTACGATTGTTTGACGACAGGAAGGAGGAGTTTCGGAGTTGAGCAAATAAAAGTCGTAGTCTAGCCATAGGTCCAGGATTTGCGGCAATGAGCAATCCTGCGAAAATAAAAAAGAAATAATATATAAAAAATTTAGAAAATAACTTTATTGAGTTTTTTGAAGTAGAAAACAAGAAAATAAAATAATTTTCTCATTTTTTTTTAATAAAAATATGGTATCATTATTATGAAATAAATGATTTATTGAATTTTAAAGAAGAAATTGAAATATGATAAGAGGTGATTTTTATGAAAAAGATTAAAGAAAATGTAAAGAAACTTCTTTTGCATTTTAAAAGTGGGGTTGAGAGATTTCCAATAACGATTATTTTAGCTTTTCTGCACTTTATTACAGGAATATACATAGCTGAAGTTAGGAGTTTTCAGTCTGATGAATTTGTTGAAGTTAATCTTCTTTTGTTTGGAAGTATTTTTATTACAGCAATGTGTGAGATGCTTTATGAAAAATATTTTTATAAGCAAAATAGATGGTTAGTTAGAGGTATTTATTCGGTTATAACATTTGCTGTATCAATTATTGTTTTTGTAGAGTATTTACGAACTAGTGATTATTACAATATTTATTATTTTACATTGATTCCGATTTCAATAGTTCTGTTTTTATTAATTCCTATTTTGAAAAAAAAGGAGAATAAAGAAAAATATTTACAGTCAGTATTTTCAAATTTCGTTATAACTGGTATTTTTGCGGGAGTTCTTTGGATTGGTGTTGAAATAATACTGACAACAGTAAATTATTTGTTTTTTTATTCTGGCGATAGTTTATTTTTTAGACTGACTACGTATTCTTTTTGGTTTATAACTGAAGTATTTGGAGCATCATTGTTTTTATCTTTATTGAAAAAACCAGATGATAATCTTGAAAATTATGAATTTCCATTTATTTTTAATTTATTGATTAAATTTGTAATTATTCCATTAATTATTATTTATACAGGTGTTTTATATATTTATATGATGAAGGTTCTTATATCCATGCATTTGCCAAAAGGATTAATTTCTCACCTTGTACTTTGGTACACAGCATTTAGTGTCGCTGTTATGATTTTAATAACGCCATTTACACAGAAAGATAAATTTTTTGAGAACTTTAAGAAGTATTTTCCATATTTTTCGATACCCTTAATTTTTGCTTCACTATTTGCAGTTTTTCAAAGAACGTATCAATATGGAATTACAGAGAATCGGTATTATGTACTAATTTCAATATTCTGGCTACTTTTCTGCATGATTTTATATATTAGAAAAATGAATATTACAGGAATTTTCATAAGCTTAATTACCTGTTTAGTCATTTCGGTTTATACTCCGCTTAGTGCCAAAAATATAAGTAATTTTAGTCAAAGTCAAAGATTAAAAAGAATGCTTGTAAAATACGGAGCTTTAAAAGATGGAAAAATTTCTAAAATTACACAAAAATTGAATAATAGTGAAGGAAGTCAAATTTATACAACGCTTCAATATATATCTGACAACAGCACTATTGCAAAATTAAATTTCAAAAATGAAAAAGGTGAAGTTTATTCGACTCTTGGAGATTTGGAAAAAGGGCTGGATGTGAAAGAGTCATGGAAAGATTATTATTACAGAAGTGATGATGAAGGAAATTATGAAGAACGGAAAGTTGTCACATATAAAGTAAAAAATAGTGAAAATGCTGAAATTATATCTGATATAGCAGGTTACGATAATTTTATATCTTACAAGAATGTTTATAATGAAGATCCGATAAATCAGGAAAATGAATCTGAAAAATATAAAATTATTTTAAAAAATAAAACAATCACAATAAACAGTAAAGATGGAGCAGAACTTGCTAAAATAAACTACGAAGATGCAGTAAAACAAATAGCATCCAAATTAAGAACTTCAAAATTACCAGTTACAAATGATACAGTATACGAAGTTCCACAAAAGGATTTGGAATATATTGGAACAATAGGAAAAATTAATTATAAGATTTCTTTAAGAAGTATTAATGAGGAAATAATAAATGGAAAACCAAAAGATTTGTATTATGAAGAATTTGATTTTATGTTTTCTGAGAAAAAATAATTACTAAAGAATGAAAGTAGAAAATCAGAATCCTATTGAAAATAAAGCCAAAGTTGATTTAAAAGTTATAAGTTTGATTTCGGTTTTTGTGAAAGGAGAAAAATGACACTGAGAAAAAAGTTTATATTAATAAATTTTTCTGTTACAATATTTGTATTATTAATTGTATTTATTTTGTGGTTACGAATGCAACACTCAATTTTTAACTATTTATTGATTATTTCATTAATCTTGGTATTTGAATTTCTGAAAATAGACAAAAGAATGTATATGTACTTTTATCAAAAATATATGAATATATTAAATGAAGAACTTGATCCTGAAAAATTTATAGAAATTACGCAAAATGAATATGACAGAAATAAAAATAGACGGTATAGAAATTATATGAAACTGAATCTTTGTGCTGGATATTCTTCACTAGGAAAAGTAGAAGAAGCGTATCAAAATTTAAAAGATATAGATTTATCTAAAAAATCATTATTCAGGGAACAGGATAAAATCCTGTATTACTATAACGAAGCGCTGTTATTGCATGGACTCGAAAGAAAAGAAGAGGCAATAGTGATTTACAAAGAAAAAGTTTTAAAAATGATGGAGAAATTTAAAACTAAAAAAGGACTTGATGAAACAAATGCTATGATTGAATTCTTAAATGGAATTTTATTTTATGAAAATGATACCACAAAAATGATAGAAATTTTATCAGAAACATTAAAAAAATTAAGTGTTAAACGTCAGGTTTTAGTAATTAAACATTTATTGGCAAATCATAAGTCAAAAGCAGGAGAGATAGAAGAAGCAAGAAAATTATATGAAGAAGTTATCAAAAATGGGAATAAGTTATATATTGTAGAAGAGGCAAAAGAAAAGTTGAATAAAATGTAAGTATAAAAAAATAAATCGGAATATATTCAAAATATTGATTAATTCCGATTTTTTGTTGATTTAAATATTTTTAACTATGTTATGATTTTTTTTATTTGAATATTAAAACAGTTTTTCTGCCACTTCTATATTTTTTACAAAACACACCTTCCCATCTTCTTTATATTCCAAAAGCATTGGATAAATTTCCACTCCATTTTTTATCGCTTCGTAAAAAGTTTCTGAGAAGTCACTATCGATGATATGTTCAGGTGCAAAAATTTCTGATTTTCTAAAAATTAAAATAAAGACAGCCGTCCTAAATCCCTCTTTTTTAAGTTCTATGAGTTCCTTCAGATGTTTTAAGGCACGCACAGAAGGAGAGCCAGGAAATTGAGCAGTTTTTACATTTACCAAAGTACAGCCTTTTACTTCGACATAAATTTTATCCTTTTCAGTTTCCAGATAAAAATCCAGCTTGCTGTTATTATGCTTAATTTCGGGCTTTATATACAAAAGCTTTCCAAATGGGGAAATTTGTGCATTGTTAAATATAGATTCTGTAATATAGCGATGAAAGGCTGTATTAATAAGTATAATTTCTCCATGAACCTTTACTGCGATAACATCCCATCTAGTTTTTCGATTCTCATTATTAGCCTTTTTTATAAGCAGTTCAGCCCTGTCAATCAATAATTCTGTTAGCCTGCCTGTATCATGCAGATGTGCAAAATCTTCCCCAGAATAGTCTTCATTTTTACAGTTGCTTTTAAATTCAAATCTGACTGTAAATCGGGTAACCCTTTCTTTAAAATTTACAATTTTATCATAATTTATTGTATAAAGAATTTTATTTTTTTTCATTTATCTTTCCTCTTTAAGTAGTTATGATTTTAGAATATCACATTTAAAATAAATAAACAAGAAAATTTTATGACTATTAATAAAGTAAAAAATATGTGATATAATAAATGATAATTTAAAAAATAGGTTTAATAAAAAGAAAGGAAAATATTATGTTTGCAGATATTATTAAAGTATTTATTTTAAGCCTTGTGGAAGGGCTTACAGAATTTATACCTGTCAGCAGCACAGGGCATATGATTATTGTGGATCAGTTTTTGCAGCTTTCACAAAATGAGGAGTTTGCCAATGCATTTAAGATAATTATACAGCTGGGGGCGATTTTATCGGTAGTTGTATATTATTGGAAAAGAATTGTTCCATTTGCAAAAGGGCTTAGCAAGAGTCAGAGGGCTGATATTATTCAGATGTGGATAAAAATAGTAATTGCAGTGCTTCCTGCAGTTGTGCTGGGACTTTTGTTTGACGATATTATTGATAAAGTGCTGTTTAATTCGGTAGTTGTGGCAATAATGCTGGTTATTTATGGAGTTATACTTATTTGGCTTGAATCTAGGGAGAAAAAGAAAGGCGGAATTACTTCAATTACTCAGATGTCAGTAAAAACTGCAATTGGAGTAGGGCTGTTTCAATGTCTTGCGATGATTCCTGGAACTTCGAGATCGGCTGCTACAATTATTGGTGGAGTTTTGCTTGGATTAAATAGAGTTTTAGCAACGGAATTTTCATTTTTTCTTGCGATTCCGACAATGCTTGGGGCGACACTTTTGAAACTAGTGAAACTTGGTACAGCTTTAAGCGGATATGAATGGTTTTTAATTGCATTAGGTTTTGTGCTGTCGTTTGTATTTGCGTATGCTGTGATAAAAGTATTTATGAATTACATTAAAAAGCACGATTTCAAGATATTTGGATATTATCGGATTGTTCTTGGGATAGTTGTGCTGTTATTATACTTTATGGGAGTTATAAAATAGATGATAAGAGCGAATATTGAGATTAATCAGAACAAACTTGAGGAATTTATGCGTGTGCTTTTACCTAAGCACTATGATATTCTTTTTGAAAATAGTGAAAATGATGTGGAAATTAGTGTTAATTTTAGAAAAAATCAAGATGTGGAAAACTTTGACAATGATTGTGGAAAACTAAAAGATTCAGAAAGGGATAATACAGAAACAATTACTGTAAATACAGCATTAATTGATAATAAAAATGGAAAAATTTTAAAAGAAGTAACATTTTCACATAAGAAAGTCAATGAAGAATATTTTGATCAGGCAGAAGTTATGGCAAAAAGTTCCTTAATGAAACTTTTTGATAAAAAAAATGAATATAAATGGGGTATTTTAATAGGAGTACGTCCTACAAAGATTGTAGGGCGTTTTTTAAAGATGGGATTATCTTATAATGAAATTAACGAAATATTGGAAAAAATATATCTTGTAAGCAATGAAAAAAGAAAACTTCTGCTAGACATTGTAAAACGTCAAGAGCCATATCTGGACAAAGAAACAATAGGAATTTATATCGGAATCGCTTTTTGCCCTACAAAATGTTCATACTGTTCATTCCCAGCCTATCTGCTACGTGGAAAATATGCAGAGCGATATGATGAATACATAGGGTCTATTTATCACGAAATCCGTGAAATTGGTCAATTAACACAGGAATTAGGCTTAAAAATTAATACGATTTATATTGGTGGAGGAACGCCTTCAATTTTAACGGCGAAAGAAATTGACAAATTGCTAAAAACAGTAAAAGAAAACTATAATTTAGATTATTTAAAGGAATTTACATTTGAAGCTGGAAGAATTGATACGCTGGATGAAGAAAAATTAGCTATTATCAAAAGCTATGGAATAAATAAAATTAGTATAAATCCGCAGTCTTTTAATGAAAAAACTTTAAAACTTGTAAATCGTTATCACGATAGGGAGCAATTTGATAATGTTTACAAATTTGCTAAAAATTTTGGATTGGAAATAAATATGGACTTGATTTTAGGCTTGCCACGTGAAACTACAGAAGATATTTTGTACACAATGGAAGAAATTTCCAAATACGATATGGAAAATCTGACAATTCACAATTTGGCAATAAAAAATTCCAGCCGTCTTAACAAAGAAAATTATGCTCATGAAGACATACTGAATTATGAAAAAATTTACGAGAAAATTGAAAATATAACTCAAAATAAAGGGCTTTTTCCATATTATATGTATCGTCAGAAAAATAGCTTTCAATGGGGAGAAAATCTAGGTTATTCTTTAAATGGAAGTGAATCAATTTACAACATCGAAATGATTGAGGAAAATAAGACGATTATTGGAATTGGGGCGGGAGCGATTACAAAACTTATCTGGTTTGACAAAGAAAAAAATCGAGATAATATAAAAAGACTTGTAAATCCCAAAGATCCACTCGTGTGGATGAATGAACTGGAAGATCGGCTGGAACATAAAAAATCTGAAATTCAGAAGTTATTTGAAAAATAAATATTTTTTAAAGAGAGAACGATAACAGTTTTCTCTTTTTTTATTTTGAAATATTATAAGATACAAAAATAATTGAACATTTTGAAATTTATTAGTATCTATTTTTCTTTAAATAATAGGGGTTTATAGATAATATTTCATAATATATTTTAAATTCATTTAATTTTAAATTAATATATATGAAATTAATAAAAGTCAATGTTTACGGGTTACTTTTGAAAAGTAAAAAAACAAAAAATGTCGTCTAAAAAAATGAACTCATAATTGTTATTATGGAAATGTTTGTAGTTATTATTATTGCTACAAAGTTAAGAATTATGGGGTGAAAGTAGGCAGTGGAAATTGACTTTAATGAGAGTGATTTGTTAAAAGAAGTTTTAAATTTTAAAATTGCAAGTAGAAAGTATTTGGAAGAAAAATATGGATTTAAAAGATTGGATTATACTATTGAAAATATAAATGATTTTTTAAGAAACAACAATAATGGAATAATACACAAAACTAAACACTATTTATATTATTTTGGAAAATATGATGAAAAAATATTTAAAATAGAAGATAGAAACATAAACATGAAAATGTTGTTTAGAAGGGAACTTATTTCAATTATTGTATTATTTAAAAAAGAAAAATTAAATATTTATCAATTTAATAAACAAATAAATCGAACACAGGAAAATACAAAAAATATACAAAATGATTTGAAGCAGATATTAAAAAATTTTAATATCAAATATTCAGAATATATGAAATGCGAAAGTATTGAAAAATTATTTAAAGAAAAAAATTATAATATAAAAGAAATAGGTGAAGGTTATTTGAAGGAAATTTTATCTAAAAGATTAGAAAAAATTTATCTTGGAAAAAGTACGTATCAAGAAAATTTTTATTTTAAATTACTTAATGACATTTTGGGTCTTAAAAATATCAAGTACATCAAAAAAGTACTTTTTTCATACATAGAAACATATACCAATATAATTTCAACAGATGAAAAATACAGTATGTTAACATATTTAATTTCTAATATAAAAAATGATAATCTAAAAAGTAGATTCAATATAAAAAGAAATAAGGAAAATGAAGAATATTTTTTTATACTAAATAAAATTTTTAAAAAAGAAAAAATAGAAATGAATCTAAAATTTGCAACAATGTTTTATAAAAAGTTACATAAAAAAAGAGAAAATTATAAAAAAGTGATGTATGAAATTAATGGTGAATTGTCATTTGATGAAACTGTAAAAATAAAAAATATAAATTTTGAAAATAAAAATATTGAAAAAATAAATAATCAAGATAAAATAAAAATTTATAACATTGCAGAATCATCAGTACATTTTGAAAATGAAAATTTATTGAATAAACAAATAATAAAACAGTATATTCAGTCTGACAAAATTCCTAAAATCTCAACATTAGTATTAATAGACTTGGAAGAAAAAGAAATTTTAAGAACATATAATAAAATAAAAAAACTTTTTAATTTTATAAATATAGTAAAAGTAGAACATTTAGTATCATTTAAAAAAATAATTTCTAAAATCAGCAATGATTATGAACAAATTCTCTTAATTTCGAGTTCAAAATTTGTGAATACAATAAAAAATTTTTCAGATATACCAATTTATCATTTTGAAATAGAAAAAGAAAAAGGAGCACTGAAAAATCGGATTCATTTTCTAAAACAAATGATATATTTGAGAACAATGATGTTACAACATCTAGAATTTAAAAAAGAAAGAAAAATATTTCCTAAAAAGATTAAAAATTAAAAATAAAATTAAAATAATTGGGTGCATTTGAAAAAAAAGAATAAAAAATAGTAATAAACCTTCTAAAAATAACAAGTTATTTTTTTCACTATAGAACAGAAGTTTTATAGATTTTTGTTAGAAAAAAAATATTAAAAAATTTTATAAAATATATTTGCTTTTAAAAATTTTTTGAGGTATAATAAGACATAGAGTGAGAACAATATTATAATGATTACAAAACAAAGCAAATAAATAAAAAAATTGAAAGGATGTGTTGTTAAATAATGAACGCATGGAGAGGATTTAAAGAAGGAAACTGGAAAGACAACATTGATGTTACAGAATTTATCAGATTGAATTACACTGAGTACTTGGGAGACGACAGCTTTTTGGAAGGACCAACAGAAGCTACTACTGAATTGTGGAAAAGTCTTTCAGAAAAATTCAAGGTAGAAAGGGAAAAAGGTATTTATGATGCAGAAACTAAAATACCTTCACAAATTGACGCTTATGGAGCAGGATACATCAATAAGGATTTGGAACAAATCGTAGGATTGCAAACTGACGCTCCTTTAAAAAGAGCAATTTTCCCAAATGGTGGATTGAGAATGGTAAAAAACAGTTTGGAAGCATTTGGATATGAACTAGATCCCCAAACTGAAGAAATTTTTACTAAATATAGAAAAACTCATAATGATGGAGTTTTCTCAGCATATACTGATCAAATCAGAAAAGCAAGAAAAACAGGAATTATAACTGGACTTCCAGATGCTTACGGACGTGGAAGAATTATTGGAGATTATAGAAGAGTTGTACTTTATGGAGTGGACAGACTAATTGCTGATAGACAAAATCAATTGAAAAATATGGATCCAGCTGAAATGACAGAAGATGTAATAAGACTTAGAGAAGAAATTTTTGAACAAATTAAAGCATTACATGCACTAAAAAGAATGGCTGAAGCTTATGGATTTGACATTTCACAACCTGCAACTAATGGTAAGGAAGCAGTACAATGGTTATATTTTGCATACTTAGCTGCTACAAAAGATCAAAATGGAGCTGCAATGAGTATCGGAAGAACTTCTACATTCTTAGATATTTTCTTGGAAAGAGATTTGCAAGAAGGAACTTTGACTGAAAAAGAAGCTCAAGAAATTATGGATCACTTTGTTATGAAATTAAGAATAATCAGATTCTTAAGAACACCTGAATATGATGCATTATTCTCAGGAGATCCAGTTTGGGTAACTGAATCAATCGGTGGTATTGGAGAAGACGGAAGATCATTAGTTACTAAAAACTCATTCAGAATTTTACATACATTGTACAACATGGGAACTTCGCCTGAACCAAACTTAACAGTTTTATGGAGTGAACAATTACCTGAAACTTGGAAAAAATTCTGTGCTAAAGTATCAATTGATACATCATCAGTACAATATGAAAATGACGATATTATGAGACCACAATTTGGTAATGACTATGGAATCGCTTGTTGCGTATCTCCAATGACTATTGGACACCAAATGCAATTCTTTGGAGCGAGAGTAAACTTGCCAAAAGCATTATTGTATGCAATTAATGGTGGAAAAGATGAAAAATTAAAAATACAAGTAACTCCAGAAGGGCAATTTGAGCCAATTAAGAGCGAATATCTTGAATTTGATGAAGTATGGGAAAAACTTGATAAAGTATTAGACTGGTTAGCTTCAACTTATGTTAAATCATTGAATATTATTCACTATATGCATGATAAATATTCTTATGAAGCATTAGAAATGGCATTGCATGATGTTCATATCAGAAGAACAGAAGCATTTGGAATTGCAGGGTTATCAATCATTGCAGATTCATTGGCAGCTATCAAATATGGTAAAGTAAAAGTTGTAAGAGATGAAGAAGGGGACGCAGTTGACTATATCAATGAAAAAGACTATGTTCCATTCGGAAATAATGACGATGCGACAGATCAGTTTGCAGTAGACATTACAAGAAGATTTATGAACAAATTAAGAACTCATAAAATGTACAGAGATGCAACTCCAACACAATCTGTGTTAACAATTACTTCAAACGTAGTATATGGTAAGAAAACAGGAAATACTCCTGATGGAAGAAGAGCTGGAGCACCATTTGGGCCAGGAGCAAACCCTATGCACGGAAGAGATACAAGAGGAGCTGTTGCTTCACTTGCCTCAGTAGCTAAAATTCCGTTTGAAGATGCAAACGATGGAATTTCTTACACATTTGCAATTACACCAGAAACATTAGGTAAAAATTCAAATGAAAAACAAACTAACCTAGTTGGATTAATGGATGGATACTTCAATCAAACAGGACATCACTTGAATGTAAACGTATTTGGAAGAGAATTGCTGGAAGATGCAATGGAACATCCTGAAAATTATCCTCAATTAACAATCAGAGTTTCTGGATATGCAGTAAACTTTGTTAAATTGACTAAAGAACAACAATTAGATGTAATTAACAGAACAATCTCAAGTAAAATGTAATTGAAAATTGATAAAAATCTGAAAATTAACTGGTAATTTTCAACTAATATGAGCAATGTCGCATAGTTTCATAAAATATGAGTTATGCGGCATTCTTTTCTATTGTATGATAATTTATATTAAACTCCATTTAAAAATGGGAATAAATTTTTATAATAGGGTTGTTTGATAGTCAATTCATAAGCATTTAACTAAATTATTTTTTATTATTTTTTAGATATTTTGATTAATAAATATTTTTTCATATTACTATGTTTTTTCATTTTTATTTTCGTAGGATTGCTCATTGCCGCAAATCCTACAACCTATGGCTAGTCTACGACATTTCTCTGTACTGACAAAAAACTCGCTATGCTCAAACAGTTTTGTCAGCACAGAAAAATGCTCCGACAGATTAGTTTATACTAGACTATGTTTAAAAAAATGAAAATAATATAGTATTAAATTCCACTAGGAAATAGTATAAAATAAAATTTAAGTTATCGAATAATTTATTGAATAAAAAAAGAAAGAGAGAAATTAATATGGAAGTGAAAGGGTATATACATTCGTTTGAATCATTTGGGACTAAAGATGGACCAGGAATTAGATTTGTGTTATTTTTACAGGGGTGTCCGCTTAGATGTCTGTATTGCCATAATGTTGATACTTGGGAAATTAAAGATAAAAAGATGGTGATGACTGCACAGGAAGTCATGAAGGAGATTCTGAAAGTAAAAGGATTCATAAAGACTGGAGGAGTTACAGTTTCTGGGGGTGAGCCTTTGATGCAGCCTGAATTTTTGATGGAGCTGTTTAAGCTTTGTCGTGAAAATGGTATTCAAACGGCACTTGATACATCTGGATATATTTTTTCTGATAAGGCGAAACAGGTGCTTGAGCTTGTTGATATGGTTCTGCTTGATATTAAGCATATAAATCCTGAAAAATATAAAATATTAACCTCAGTAGAACTTGACAATACATTAAAATTTGCAAAGTATTTGAATGAAATTAATAAGCCGACTTGGTTAAGATATGTACTAGTTCCAGGGTATTCTGACGATGAAAATGATTTGCATGAGTGGGCAAAGTTTACTTCTCAGTTAACGAATGTGGAAAGAGTGGATGTTTTACCATTTCACCAAATGGGGCAGTATAAATGGGAAAAGGTTGGAAAAGAATATAAATTAAAAGATACACCGACACCAACGAGAGAATTAGTTGAAAAAGCTGAAGAAATTTTTAAGTCTTATGGATTAAAATTGCTGGGTAAATAAAATTAAGGGAATTGGTTCTAGCTTTACTTAGAATCAGTTCCCTTTTGGTGTTTATTTATTTTCACTTATTTGTTCAATTCTATAATTTAATTCGTCAAAATCAATAATTTTAGCTTGTCTGTGTATCTCTCTGCCTTCATAAAATAGAATAACTACTGGGACTGAAAATAGACTTAATTGCCCAACAGCTTTAGGAATTTCAGATGCTTCGATATGATAAGCGGTAAAATTTTTCTCATTAACAATTTTCTCAACTTTTGGCATATCAGAGTGACAGACGCTGCAATTATTCATTGAAACGTATAATAAAAAATATTTTTCTTCTTTTATTTTATTAAGTATTTGTTCATAATTTTCAAGTTTTTTCATATAATTTTTTCCTTTTTTATTTTTTAAATTTTACCGAATAAATTATATTTTTTGCTTGCCCTAAATCGTCAACTTGAGCGATTCCGATACCAATAACTTTAGATTTGAAAGGTTTAAAATCATACTTTGAAGTAAATGCATCTATTTTTGCTGAATCTTCTGGAGTAAGTAAAGTTATGTGCGGATCAAAATTTGTAAATACATTTGGAGAGCCGTACAAATTAAAGGATTTTACTTTTTCAGGAATAGATTTTGCCCAGTCAGGAACTTGTGCGTCCTTTGCGCGAGATTTGTTTAAGCTGACTGTGATTTCATCTGCAAGCTGTTGTATAGTTTCATTATTTTGAGCATCAAGCATAAACCAGTTTCCGCCAGTTTTTCTTAATCTGTAAAATTCTATATCAAAGGATTTTGTCTGATTTGCAATCTTATTGACAGTATCTTTTATTGTTTTTAGTGCTTCAGGCTTATATTCTGTAAGGTAAAGAGTTAGATGAACTGCATATCCTTTGGAATAAAGGCTTTCAATTCCTGCCTCTTTAAGCCCTTTTGAAATATTTTCCACATTTCTAGTTGCGTTGTTATCCATAATTACAAAAACATTGTAATTTACATTGGAAAAAATGTTTAGACAAAACATTAAAAAAATTGAAAAAAATAATTTTTTCATAATAAAACCTCCTAAATTTTTTATTTTAGATTACTTTTACTACATTATACCTTAAAATATTTTAAAAACAAGATTTAGAAAGTATTTTAATTTAAGTTTAGATATTTTTCACATATTTATTCTTTATTTATAAATCCTTTATAGGTTTAGTTGTTTTTCCAGATAAAAATGTTACAGGAATTTTTATGTTTATTTTATTTTCTATATTTTCCTTATTTTCTATTGTGTCAACTAATATTTTAACAGATTGTATAGCAATTTCTTCAATATTTTGCCTAATTGTAGATAAATAATTTTTTTCTCTTTTTGAAGATTTTGCTCCATCAAAGCCTATTATTTGGATATCTTCAGGCACAGAAATATTCAAATCTTCCAGTTTTTCTAAAATATAGAAAGCATGTGCATCTGTTGAAAAAAAAATACCGTCAATTTTTTTAGTTATAATAAATTTTTTTATAAAATTATCTACTTCCATTTCAAATTCTTCCCTTGTTCCAGTATTGTAGCATATTTGATTGAAAATATTATGTTCACTGCAATAGTCCTTGAAACCGTTTAATCTTGAAATAGTGTCATTTGAATATTTTGAGCCATGACCAATGTAGGCTAAATTTTTACTACCATGTTTTATTAACATTTCTGTAGCTAATCTTCCACCTGAATAATTATCACTACTTACAAAATTGGTTTTATTTGAAAAAAATCTATCTATACTTACAAATGGAAGACTTTCGGATATATATTCATCTATATTGCTATATGTCACGGCTATTATTCCGTCTACTTTGTTCTGTCTTGACATTGTTATGAACTGGATTTCCTTCTCAATGTTATTTTCAGAATTATATAAAATCAGTTTTATTTCATGTTTACGTAATTCTTTTTCAATGTGAAAAGTCAATTCACTAAAAAAGGGATTCCAAATGCTGGGAATTATAAGGACAATAGTATTGGTCCTGTTAATTTTTAGTCCTTTAGCATATATGTTTGGTTCATAATTTAATTCCTTTACTGCTTTTTCAATTGCAAGTTTAGTTTTTTCCTTTAAAGCGATACCGTTAAAATATTTAGATACACTTCCAACGGAAACGTCTGCTAATTTTGCAACATCTTTCATAGTTGGCATATTTTCCCCCTTAAATTATTAAATTTCCCATAATTTACCGTCTATATCAGCTTCTCCATCTGTAAAAAAGAAAATTTCATTATTTTCAATGTTATTATATAATCTTGAACTAAAAACTTCAAGTCCATCGTTTACAAAAATTTCAGCTGAGGATTCGTCTAAAAATAAATGTAATTTCAGATTTTTTTCTTTAAATTTAGATTTTCTGATGTCTCCTCCTTCAAAATTTTCTGTTAATTCACCGGAACGAGTTCTATCAAATACAAGTTCATTATTTTTCAAATCGTAGAAGAAGACAGTTTCTTCGTTATTTCCAACTTTAAATTTTATTCCAACTTTCTCAGCTTTTATATTTTCAAAATTTACATCCAGTTCATAAGTTCTTTTCTCATTTTTTAAATTGACAGGATTGTTATTCAGTTTAAAAGAGAATTCCTCTTCTGATTTTCTAAGCTTAACAAGTTCAGGTAAAGGTTTCTGATATAAAATATTATTTTTCAGTTCAAGTACTCTAGGAATTGTCAGACAATGAGCCCAGTCATATTTATCAGTTACACTGTCAGTTCCCGGAAGGCCAAACCAGCCAATTAATATTCTTCTGCCTTTATTATCTTCCATCGTTTGAGGTGCATAAAATTCAAATCCTCTGTCAAATTCTTTAAATTCCTGATGTTTAAATTCGCCTTTTTCAAAATCAATTTTTTCTCCAATTAAATATCCTGACTGAAAAATATTATTATATTTTTCTCCTACAGCTTCCATTCCTTGTGGAGAAAACATTAAAACAGCTTTATCCTCAAATTCAAAATAATCAGGACATTCCCACATAAATCCACTATTTTCACTGAAATCAGTCTTTAAATTTCCACGAAACTCCCATCCCTTCAAATCATTTGAACTGTAATAAACTATAGCTCCCTTATTGTCATCTGTTTCAGCTCCTACTAAGCAATAATATTTTCCATTTTTTATAAAAACTTTTGGATCCCTGAAGTTGTCTGTATATCCATCTGGAACTTTATTTATAAACGGTTTATCATTTTTTGTGATTTTTCCTTCCCTATCCATTGCTGCAATACATTGATAAGAGTTTCTGATCCAGTTCTCGTCTCTTGTATTCCCTGTATAGAATAAAAACAGTTTATCTTTTGACGGAAGAGCAGTTCCCGAAAAAACACCATGGCTATCATAAACAGTATCCGGCTTCATTGCAATCCCTTCATCTGTAAAAGTTACTAAATCTTTTGAAGAGAGATGATACCAGTATTTAACACCATGTACCGGACCCAATGGAAACCATTGATAAAATAAATGATATTTTCCATTAAAATAACTGAATCCATTTGGGTCATTTAATAATCCTGTATCAGGTTGAACATGAAATTTTTGTCTGTATGGAGAATTTTTTACTTTTTCTTTTAATTTACTGTACTCTTCTCCCGGTAAATTTTCTAAACGTTCGTATCTTTTTTCTCTAGGCCACTCCATTGTTTGTCCCCTCCTTTTTACTGAAAATTTTTATAAATAGATATGTTACAATAAACGTTACAGTGAATGAAATTGTAATTGATACCAAAAATTGTAACATTGACTGAGGACGCATTACAATTACACCAGGAATACCTGCAGGACCTTGAGAAACTGAAAGAACTTTCATCCATACTGCATATCCTGAGCCTACAGCTGAACCGATTAATGCTGCTAAAAATGGAAATTTAAGATTTAAATTTACCCCAAATACAGCAGGCTCTGTAATTCCGAGAAGTGCAGATATTCCAGCAGCTGAAGCAACACTTTGGATTTTTTTATCTTTTTTCATAAAGAAGAAACAAGCTAAAGCGGCGGCACCTTGAGCAACATTGGAAGCTGATACAACTGCAAATGTAGGTGAACCTTCAAGTTTTGAAATATTAGCCAGTATCTGCATTTCAGCAGCAGCCATACTGTGATGCATTCCTGTTATTACAAGCAATGGATAGACTACTCCGTAAATTGCACCACCAAGAGGACCTAAGTCAAAAAACAGCCATAATACTCCATTAGTCATTCCATCCCCGATTACTCTCATAATTGGTCCGATTACAGTAAAAGTTATAAATGCAGTTAAAAGAACTGAAACTAAAGGAGTTATTATCATATCAAGTATTGCAGGAACATGTTTTCTTGTAAAAGTTTCAATTTTCGCTAAAATGAATGAAGAGGCTATTACCGGTAAAACTGTTCCCTGATATCCAACCTGTGCAATGTTTAATCCAAAGATATTCCAGTATGGAATTGCATGTTTTGCAAGAGCTTCCCCATAACCATAACCATTTAATAAATCAGGATGGATCATTATAGCACCTATTACAGCACCTAATACAGGTGTACCACCGAAGTTTTTAGCTGCATGAAATCCTATTAACACTGGCAGGAAAACAAAAGCCGCATTTGAAAATAAATTAATCATATTTGCCAAATCTGTAAATTGAGGAAATACTTCAATCAATGTTTTTCCAGGAACAAAAAGTCCTTTTGATGTCAGTACATTATTTATTCCCATTAATAATCCTGAAGCAACTAGAGCCGGCAAAATTGGAACAAATACATCGGCAAGGGATTTTAGCATACGTTGAAGCACATTACCTTTTTTAGCGGCGATATCTTTTAACTCTTCTTTTCCAATAGCGGATAATTCAGCAGTTTAACTAAAAAATTTAAATACTTCATTTACTATTCCTGTTCCAAGTATTATCTGGAATTGCCCTGCATTGTTGAATGAACCTTTTACCATTTCAATATTATCAAGTTTAGCTTTATTTATTTTTGAATCGTCTTTCAGTACAAGTCTAAGTCTAGTGGCACAGTGAGCACCACTTACAACATTTTCTTTTCCACCAATTGCATCTAATATTTCTTTTGCAGTTTTTTCATAATTTTTATCTGCCATAACAAATCCTCCTAAAAATTTATTTCAACTTTCATTTCAGAAAAATGAAACGTTTCATTTTTTAGAGTATAGCATATTTTTAAAAAAAGTCAATGCATTTTTACAAAAATCAGATTATTATATGGTATAATATATATAACGTAAGAAAAGTTTTTAGGAGAGAAAATTGTTGAAAATAGGAATTGTGGCTGAATATAATCCGTTTCATAACGGACATTTGTATCAAATCAGGAAAATTAAGGAGATATTTGGTGAAGATGTCTTGGTTGTGGTAGTGATAAGTGGCGATTTTGTTCAGCGGGGAGAAATTTCGTTTTTGGATAAGTGGGAGAAAACATATGTTAATTTAGAATATGGAGTAGATTTGGTTGTGGAGTTGCCACTTTATTATTCGATTCAGAATGCTGAGATTTTTTCAAGGATGGCGACGAAAATTTTGGATTATTTGGGAATAGATATTCAGGTTTTTGGAGCGGAAGAGGAAAATATTGAAGTTTTGCAAAAGGTGCTTGAACTGCAGAAAAGACAGGATTATAAGGACAAGCTTATGGAATATATGAAAAAAGGCAACAGTTACAGCACTTCTCAAAGACTGGCATTAAAGGAATATAATCTAGATGAAATTGTGAAGTCAAATAATATTTTGGCTCTGGAATATATGCGTGAGATAGAAAATAGCAATCTTAAAATAAAACCATATATTATAAAAAGAGAAATTTCAGAATATAATGAAGAGAAAGTTTCCGAGGATAGGGAAGAGTTTGCTAGTGCTTCGTTTTTGAGAAATGAATTGGAGAAGATTTTGGATAAATTTTCTGAAGAAAAATTTGATTTTGAAAAAATAAAAAATTCTATTGCTGAAAAAAAATGTAGTTTTTTAAAAAATAGAGGAGTAGAAAATTCAAAAGAAATTGCTAAAAAAAATTATAATTTTGAGAAAAAGCAAAGCATTGGAGAAAAAATAAGTTTAGAAAGTTTGAAAAATGTAAAAGCAGAAGAAAAAATCTTTTGGAAACTAGAAGAAATTCAGAAATTTATACCAGAAAAATCATTTGAGATTATTTTTAAAAATTTAGAATGGAAGGTAAATAACCGAATTAATGGGGATAAAATAAAGGAAGAAATCTTTAAAATTGTGAAATATAAGATTTTGACAGAAGAAAAAGAAAAAATAATGGAAATATATGATATAACTGAAGAAATTTATGCTAGAATATACGGAATGATGTTGAATTCGCAAAAATATATAGAATTTTTGAAAAATACAAAATCTAGAAATTTATCGAATAAACGTGTAGAACGGATTATTTTGAATATTTTACTAAATATAAAAGCTAAGATGATGGATTTTGAAATAAATTATGTAAGAATTTTAGGCTTTAATAAAAAAGGTCAGGAATATTTGAAAGAAATTCGTGAAAATAATAAAATTAAAAACTTTAATGTGGAAAATGAGTTTCAGAAAAAAAATATCTTTGTAAATTGGAAGGATATTGAAAAATCTGGAAATTTTGCTAAAAAGGATGAAAATTCAGAAAACTTGGAAAATCAAGAAAACTTTTTGGAAAAAATACAAGCTGAAAAGAATGGATTTCTGATAAAAGAATTAATTTTAGAAAAAAAAGAGAAGTTAAATCCAATTGTTTGTTTAGATTGAATTATTCTAACAAATAAAATATAAAAAATTATAAAAATGAATAACCATAATTTTTGTATAACGAAGATTTAATACAGTTTGTTAGAAAGAAGACTAAAATTAAAAAATATTGTATTAATGAATTTTATAAATAAAAAATAAAAAGAATAGGAGAGGATTATAGAAATGGGATTGTTAATAACAATTAATGTGCTGTTTATGATATTTTTCTTTGTGATAGCGTATATGTCAATACGGTATTTCATTAATCAGATTGAGAAGTATCCGAGAATTACATTTGAAGAGGTGTATAATAGTAAAAAATTGAGACAGAAGTATAATATTGAGAATAATAAGGCAAATCCTTATGATTATGGGTATAATTTTAAGGAAGTTGAGTATAAGTCAGGAAAAATTCAGCTTTATGGATGGATTATTGAGAACAAGGAAGCTACAAAAACTATGATTATCTCGCATGGACGTGGTGTGAATAGATTATCGTCGTTGCAATATCTGGGAATGTTTAAGGATATTGGTCTTGATAATGAGTATAGTTTTTTTATTCCAGATTTGAGAAATTCTGGAAAGTCTGATGTAGCTAAAACTAAGATGGGATACTGCTTTGGACAGGATATTTTTCATACAATGGAAATGCTTAATGAAAAATTTGGGAAAAATAATTTTACGCTATATGGATTTTCACAAGGGGGAATAGGTTCCGCCATTGCGTCTAAAATGTATATAAAAACGCTTCGGAAAAAAGGAATAGTTATTGATAAGCTTATATTAGACAGTTCGATTTCCAATATAAGAAAGAGAATTAAGGAAGATGCAAAAAAACGTCGTGTTCCAAAATTTATTGTAAGTGTTATTGTAAGAATTTTTAATTTAAGAGTTGGAAGCCATCTTGATAAGCTTAGATTATCGTATTTGCTAAAAAGAATACCTACTTTGATAATTCAGTCTAAAAATGACAAGGCTACAACTTATGGAATGCTTATGGAAGAGTATAACGAACTTGCACAGAATGAAAATATCAAGCTAAAAGTTTTTGAAAAAGGTTCACACACAAGAATTTATGCTGATCCTGAATGTAAAGATGAATATGCTGAGGCAGTAAAAGAGTTTTTAACAAATTAAAGTTATAAAAAAAATGTTTCTAAATAATTAAAATGTATTTTATAAATCGACGGAGCTTTTATTTGTTCAACTACGATTGTCTGACGATTGGAAGGAGGAGTTTCGGAGTTGGATAAATAAAATTCGAAGTCTAGTCATAGGTATTGCGTAGCAATCTTGCAACAATTTTAATTATCAGGATAAACTTTTACTGCAAGATAAGGATTTGCGGCAATGAGCAATCCTGCGAAAAATAAACAAAATAATTTAATATTGGAAATTAGAAATTATGTTAAATATAAGAAGTTCTAATTTAGCATATAATTCAAAATTTATTAAATAATTGATATTTAAATGGAGAATAATATAAACAATATAAAAAACAGAAAGGTAGAAAATTTAATGAGTTCAAGATTAACGAAAAAAAGTTACATAATTTACGGGCTTGGGGTTTCATATTTTATGATTGACCAGATTTATAATCAATGGCTGTCGTATTACTATTTACCGCCTGAAACGGAGAAAAATTTAGTTCCGCTGTTAAAGCCGCAATATTTAGTTCTAGCATTTATTTTTGCGAGGATTATTGATGCAGTATCAGATCCCGTTGTGGGATTTTTATCTGATAACTCAAAATCACGGTTTGGAAGAAGATCAATATTTATGCTAGTTGGAGGATTACCGCTTGGGATTCTTACGGTTATGTATTTTTATCCAATTAAAAGTTCGCAGATGGCAACGCTTATTTATTTATCAGTTGTTGGGGGACTGTATTTTACCGCATATACTTTAGTTGCAGCACCGTATAATGCTCTAATTCCAGATTTGGCTTCAAATAAGGAAGAAAGGCTTAACCTTTCTACAATGCAGTCGACTTTTAGACTTATATTTACTGGGATTGCGATGGTTCTTCCAGGTATTTTGATTTCAAAATTGGGAGTAGTAAATGGAGTGCTGAATACAGAAGTTGGGATACGTAAAACAGTAATTTTGATTACAATATTGTCAGTTTTGGGGATTTATGCGTGTATATTTTTCCTAAAGGAGAAGCAGCTTACACAAAACCGTCCTAAGACTGAATCACTAGGGTTTATGAAATCAATTTCGCATTTGAAGGATAAGGAAATTATTTTGTACTTTTTAGGATATTTCTTTTTCTTTTGCGGATTTAACATACTTCGTGGAGATTTGACATATTATTTGAGCGCTGTAATGCAAAAGGATATTAAATATTTGACTGTAATATCAGTTGTGCTGTTTGGAATGGCGGGGTTGTTTTTTCCGATTACAAACAAGTTTGGGAAAAAATATTCGTATAAGAAAATATTGATTCTGGATATGCTGCTTTTGATAATCGGTACTTTTGGTCTATTGTTTATTAATAAAAATAATTCAATTTTTGCATATTTACTTTTTGTAATTTGTGGAACAGGATTAAGTGGTGCGGCGTTTATTTTCCCGCAGGCAATGCTTAGTGAAATTTCTGCAAAACTGTCAGAAACAAAAAAAGTAAGTTTGGAAGGCTTTATGTTTGGAATACAGGGAATGTTTTTAAAATTGGCATTTCTAGTGCAGCAAGTTGTTCAGTCAACTTTACTTGTTGTGGGAAATCAGAATGTTCAGAATGGCGTGAAAGGTGCAACTGAAATCGGAGTAAAAGTGACACTTGTCGTGGCGTTAGTGCTGTTTGGTGTTTCGCTGTTTTTCTATAATTTGAAAAAAGAGGATTAATTTTAGTTAATTATTAATATTTATAAATAAAAAATGGAGGTTTTTATGAAAATTGAAGATTTGCAAAAAAAGGCAAAAACATTGAGAAAAGATATTATTGAAATGATTTACAGGGCAAAATCAGGACATCCAGGAGGATCACTTTCAATTGCTGATATTTTGGCTGTGCTTTACTGGAAGGAAATGAATATTGACCCAAAAAATCCAAAAATGGAAAACAGAGACAGATTAGTTCTTAGTAAGGGGCATGCTGCTCCTGCACTGTATGCGGCCTTGATTGAAAAAGGATTTTTAGGCGATGAAGGAAAGAGCCTTATTCCGACACTTAGAAAATGGCACTCTCCGCTTCAAGGACATCCTGATATGAAAAAACTGGCTGGAGTTGAAATGTCAACAGGCTCACTTGGACAAGGATTATCTGCGGCAAACGGAATGGCTTTGAGCGCAAAAATTTACAATAACGATTTCAGAGTCTATACAATCTTAGGAGATGGAGAATTGCAGGAAGGTCAAGTTTGGGAAGCGGTTATGACTGCTGCACATTATAAGCTTGACAATTTAGTTGCGATAGTTGACTATAACAATTTGCAGATTGACGGAAAAGTTTCGGATGTAATGGATGTCGCTCCAGTTGGGGAAAAGTTTAAGGCTTTCAAATGGAATGTAATTGAGATTGACGGACACAATTATGAAGAAATCATAAATGCTCTTGACACAGCAAGAACAGTAAAAGGAAAACCAACAGTTATTGTTGCGAATACTGTAAAAGGAAAAGGGGTTTCATTCATGGAGAACAATGCTGGATTCCATGGAGCTGCTCCAAATGATGAAGAATACAGTAAGGCAATGGAAGAGTTGAGTTAATAATAGCAAGGGAAATCAATCGCTATTTCCCTTCATTTCGCAATGATAGTTATTTTAACATATTTAAATAATGGAGTATTAAAGAGAATCGCGAAAGTGCTATGCACTAACCCTGGCTTGTGGAATAGTATTAGAAAGTTTTTAAAAATAATGAAATAAAAAATAGGAGAATATGAGAATGGAAAAAAAATCAACTAGAGTGGCTTATGGAGAAGCGTTAGTTAAATTGGGAAAAGTAAATAAAGATGTGGTAGTGCTGGAAGCAGACTTGTCAAAATCAACAATGACTGCGTATTTTAAAAAAGAGTTTCCAGAAAAACATATAAATGTGGGGATTGCAGAAGCTGATATGATTGGAACAGCGGCAGGTATTGCAACGACTGGAAAAATACCGTTTGCCTCAACTTTTGCACATTTTGCGGCTGGACGTGCTTTTGATCAGATTAGAAACTCGGTGGCGTATCCACAATTGAATGTTAAAATTTGTCCAACTCACGCAGGGGTTTCGTTAGGAGAAGATGGAGGTTCGCACCAGTCAGTTGAGGATATGGCTTTAATGCGTGCAATTCCAGGAATGGTAGTGCTATCGCCAGCAGATGCAGTAGAAACTGAAAAAATGGTCTTTGCGGCGGCTGAATACAAAGGGCCTGTATATGTAAGGCTTGGAAGACTAAATATACCAGTATTATTTGATGAAAACTATAAATTTGAAATAGGGAAAGCTGCAACTTTAACAGAAGGAAAGGATGTAGCAATATTAGCGACTGGCCTTATGGTATCAGAAGCTCTTGAGGCGGCGAAATTACTAGAAGAAAAAGGAGTAAAAGCAAGAGTGGTAAATGTTTCTACGATAAAACCTTTAGACACAGAAACAGTTCTAAAAGCAGCAAAAGAATGTAAATTTATTGTAACAAGTGAAGAACATTCAGTAATTGGAGGGCTTGGAAGTGCAGTTTCAGAATACTTGTCAGAAGTTCATCCAACAAAAGTTGTAAAACATGGAATACAGGATGTTTTTGGACAAAGTGCGGATGGAGAGACTATGCTTACAAATTACGGGCTTAGAGCGAAGGATATTGCAGAAATTGTCTTGAAAAATTTATAAATCAAATTGACAAAAATAGAGAAAAAATGATACTATAAATTCAGGTTTTGGAGTTAATCGCTTGAAAATTTATTTTTAAGAGGAAAGTCTGGACTTTGCAGGGCAAGGGAGGCAGCTAACGGCTGCTGGGAGAAATCTTAAGGAAAGTGCCACAGAAAATAAACCGCCTGTTCTTTCAGGTAAGGGTGAAAAGGTAGTGTAAGAGACTACCAGTAATTTAAGGAATTAAATTAGCTAGGTAAACCCCTCTCAAAGCAAGGGCAAGCAGAAAGCTGTTAAGAGGCGGCCCGTCTTGGCTTGATTGGTAGCTCGCTAAAATCCGTAAGTAATTATTGATTTAGATAAATGATTAACGAATACAGAATCCGGCTTATACCAAAGCCTATCAAACTCAGAAAATTTTCTGAGTTTTTTTGTTTTGAAAAAGTTCTATTTTTAAGTGAATCTCATACTAAACTCCATTTAAATAATGAATTTATTAAAGAATCTAGTATTTCAAAATAATTAAGATATAATTTTTTGTTTTAATTATCAGTATAAACCTTTACTGCAAGATAAGGATTTGTGGCAATGAGCAATCCTGCGAAAAAAAGAAAAAAACGAATAAAAATAGTAAAAAATGATATTAAATAAAATAATCCAATATTAAATCCCATTATAAAATAGAAACTATGTTAAGAACCAAAAGTTTTAATTTCTTACTAAATAGTATGTAGTTCAAAATTTATTAAACATTTGATATTTAAACAGAGAACCGTATTAATTTCATTCTTTGTGGGTTTTAAAAGCATTTACGTAAATGTCTTGACAAATTAAAAAAATAGTTATATAATATGCCCGCATAGTAAAACAACTTTAAAATTGGATACAAAAAATTAAAACTATTCTATTTGAGTTATTAAGTTTAATGCTTTTAGTATTCCAATTTTGAAGTAGTTTAATAACAAAAATTATAAAACAAATTTGAAAGGAAACAATTAAAATAGTGAACTACAATTTTACAGATTTTTTACAAAAAAGAAATGAAAAACAAATAAGTGAAATGACAAATCAAGAAATTTACTATAAATTACTTGAATATGTTAAAGAAAGAGCAGATGAAAAAACTGCAAACAAATCTAAAAAGAAAATATATTATATTTCTGCAGAATTCTTAATTGGAAAATTATTATCAAATAATTTGATTAATTTAGGAATTTATAAGGAAGTAAGGGAAGAATTGAAAGCTGCAGGAAAAAACTTGAGCCATATTGAAGAAGTAGAAACTGAACCTTCATTAGGAAACGGTGGACTTGGAAGACTTGCTTCATGCTTTGTTGATTCGATGTCAACTTTAGGAATTAATGGAGAAGGAGTCGGACTTAACTATCACTGCGGACTGTTTAAGCAAGTTTTCAAGAACAATGAGCAAAAAGCTGAGGCAAACTACTGGATAGAAGACCAAAGTTGGCTAAGAGATACAAACATTGGATATGAAATTAAATTCAAAAACTTCAGTTTACATTCAAAATTAAAAAGAATTGATATTTTAGGATATGAAAAAGATACAAAAAATTATTTGAATTTGTTTGATATTGAGAGCATTGACTACAATTTGATAGAAAATGGAATATCATTCGATGAAGAAAATATTGAAAAAAATCTAACATTATTCCTATATCCTGACGACAGTACAAAAAAAGGGGAATTGTTACGTATTTATCAACAATATTTCATGGTATCAAATGCAGCAAGATTGATTATTGCTGAAGCAACTGAAAAAGGAAGCAATATTCACGATTTAGCAGACTATGCCTTCGTTCAAATTAACGATACACACCCAAGTATGGTAATTCCTGAATTAATTCGTATTATGACAGAAGAGCATAATATTTCTTTTGAAGAAGCAACAGAAATTGTAACAAAAATGACAGGATATACAAATCATACAATTTTAGCAGAAGCATTGGAAAAATGGCCTTTAGACTATCTAGAAGAAGTTGTGCCGAACATTGTTGAAATTATAAAAAAACTGGATGAAGTTATTAAAGGTAAATATTCAGATGAAAAAGTACAAATTATAGATGAGCAAAACAGAGTTCACATGGCAAATATGGATATTCATTTTTCTTCAAGTGTAAACGGAGTTGCTTACTTGCATACTGAAATCTTGAAAAATAGTGAACTTAAGGAATTTTATGAAATTTATCCTGATAAATTTAATAACAAGACAAACGGGATTACATTCAGAAGATGGCTTGAAAGCTGTAACGAAGACTTGGCAGACTACTTGAAAGAATTAATTGGCACAGGATACTTGACAGATGCTGAAAATCTAAAAGAACTTTTAAAATATGTTGATGATAAGAATGTTTATGAAAAATTATCACAAATTAAACATGAAAATAAAATTAAATTGAAAAAATATTTACAGCATACGCAAGGAATTGTTATTGATGAAAACAGTATCATTGATACTCAAATTAAGAGATTCCATGAATACAAACGTCAACAAATGAATGCTTTGTATGTAATTAAAAAATACTTAGACATTAAAAATGGAAAATTACCAGAAAGAAAGATAACAGTATTATTCGGTGGAAAAGCTGCACCAGCTTATATCATTGCTCAAGACATAATCCACTTAATACTTTGCCTATCAGAAATAATAAACAACGACCCAGAAGTAAACAAATACTTAAATGTTTACCTAGTTGAAAACTACAATGTAGGATTAGCTGAAAAAATTATTCCAGCAACAGATATTTCTGAGCAAATCTCGCTTGCTTCAAAAGAAGCCAGTGGAACTGGAAATATGAAATTTATGCTAAATGGAGCATTAACTCTTGGAACGATGGATGGAGCAAATGTGGAAATTCATGAACTTGTAGGTGACGATAATATCTATATTTTCGGAAAACATAGTGATGATATAATAGAATTATACGAAACTTCTGGTTATGTTTCAAAAGATTACTACATTCAAGATGGAATAAAAGAAGTAGTTGATTTCATAACTTCTGATGAATTAATAAAAGTAGGAAACAAAGAAAGATTAGAAAGACTTCAAAATGAATTAATAAACAAAGACTGGTTCATGACGTTAATCGACTTTGAAGATTATTACAACACAAAAGAAAGAATGTTTAAAGATTATGAAAACAAAGACTTGTGGTACAAACAAGTAATAAATAACATAGCAAAAGCAGGATTCTTCTCATCAGATAGAACAATCGCACAATATGAAAATGAAATTTGGAAAACTAAATAAATTTTATAAGACGGGGATTTAATATCCTCGTTTTAAATTTACAAAAATCTAGATTACAAAGTAAACTCTAATCAAAAAAAAAAAAAAATAAAAAATAAAAAATAACAAAATTGAAATTGTAATATTATAAACATTTGTTACAATAAAACAAAAAATTGTAAGGAAGTTGATATTTATGAAAAAAATATTTTTAATTGTAATACTTATAATAATTACAGTAAGTTGTGAATTATTTAGTCCAAAAGAATGGGGAGAATATAATGAAAGAAGGGAAGAAAGAGGAGTGGGGTGTTATAGACAATATGGAAATGTACATTGTGAAGATAAAGATGGAAATCGAATTTATTAGTCTAAAATTTTAGAGAAATGATTTGCTGTGTTTGAAGTAAAATTTTTAGAATTTTCTTTCTTTTTTTATTTCATAGGATTGCTCATTGCTTCAAATCCTTATCTTGGAGTAAAAAATTATCCTAATAATTAAAATTTGAGAGCATGAGTACAGAGGTATGGCGTTTGATACCTCTGTGTTAAAATAAATTAAATATAGTAAATAAAATAAAAAACAATTATTACTCAAAAATAATTTTAGAATAAAAAAATAGAAAAGTTTAAAAAAAAGTAAAGAAAATAGTATTGACAAAAAAAGAGGAATATGATATTATTAATAAGCTAGTTTATTCTGGTAATACCAATATTTTATTGGGAGGGATAGAAAACAATGAGAGTACAAGTTATTTTAGAATGCACTGAAACTAAGTTGAGACATTATGTTACAACTAAAAACAAAAAAACTCATCCCGAAAGATTAGAGATGAGAAAATACAATCCAGTGCTTAAAAGACATTCTCTTTATAGAGAAGTTAAATAATCTCATAAAAATAAATAGGTCAGTAGTTCAATTGGTAGAGCGTCGGTCTCCAAAACCGAAAGTTGCGGGTTCGATTCCTGCCTGGCCTGCCATTTTATTTTATGGGAATTTTTTTTTAAAAATTTAGTTTTGTTAAATTTAAAAGTTAGCAAACAATTTTTTTATGATTACACAATTTAAAAATAAAATAGAAGTTTGAGATTTTGTAATAGAATAACTAAACAAAAATCTTGAAGGATTCTAGGAGAAAATCATGGGTAAATTTAATTTAAAAGAGGCTTTTGGAAATTTGCGTGAAGAATATAAAAAAATATATTGGCCTAATAAAATCGAAGTTTATCATGTTACTATAATTGTAATTTTGATGACAGCGTTTATAGCTATATATACACTTCTTTTTGATACAGCATTTAATTTTATATTGGCAAAAATAAGTGAAATATTGAGAAATCTTATAGGAGGCGCGTAAAGTGACTGAAGCAAATGAAAAACTTGAAGATGAGATTGTATACGAAAAAAAATGGTATATAATTCACACTTATTCTGGTTATGAGAAAAAAGTAGCGGCGGATCTTGAAAAAAGAATTGAGTCGCTGGATTTAACAGACAGAGTTTTTAGAATTTTAGTTCCAGAAGAAGAAGTTTTGGAAGAAAAACGTGGAAAACAAGTAAAAGTTTCAAGAAAACTTTTTCCAAGTTATGTGATGATAGAAATGCTTTCTGTTAAGGAAGAAAATGAGCTGGGATTGGGATATCGTGTTGATAGTGATGCTTGGTACGTAATTAGAAATACAAACGGAGTGACTGGATTTGTAGGAATTGGAAGTGATCCAATCCCATTATCTGATGAAGAAGCTTCAGACTTGCTGGCTAAAATTGGAATTGATGTTGATGGAAACGGACATGCTCCGAGAATTGATATTGATTTTAAAGTTGGTGAAGTTGTTGAAGTAAAAGGTGGCTCTTTTGATGGGCAACAAGGTGAAATTGCAGAAATTGACTATGAACACGGTAAAGTAAAAGTGATGCTTGAAGTTTTGGGTCGTTTAACTCCAGTAGAAGTTGAACATACCGAAATAACAAAAATAGACTACTAAAAGTCAAATACAAAGAAAATAAATCAAGAAGTATTATTAAAGAATAATAATTAGCGAAATTTTAATTTGAAAGAAAAGTGGGAGATTTAACAAATTCAATTACCACAAAGGAGGAAAAATGGCTAAAGAAGTAATCGGAAAGATTAAATTACAATTAGAAGCAGGGAAAGCGAATCCTGCACCACCAGTAGGACCTGCATTAGGACAACACGGGGTAAATATTGCAGAATTTTGTAAATCATTTAATGCACAAACACAAGATAAAATGGGATTTGTAATTCCTGTAGAAATCACTGTTTATGCAGATAGAAGTTTTACATTTGTTTTAAAAACACCACCTGCATCAGACTTGTTAAAAAAAGCAGCTAAAGTTCAAAAAGGTGCTGGAAATTCTATAAAAGAAGTTGCTGGGACTATAACTAAAGGTCAATTACAAGAAATTGCAGAAACTAAATTACCAGATTTGAATGCTGGATCAGTTGAAGCAGCTATGAATATTATTGCAGGAACTGCAAGAAGTATGGGAATTAAAATTTCTGAATAATAAAAATTATTCAAGTTTTAAAGATTGAATAAATGAAAAATAAAATTTAAATGATTTAGAATAAGTGGGAGATTTAGTAAATTCAATTACCACAGAGGAGGAAATAATAAATGGCAAAAAGAGGAAAAAGATATAATGACATTTCTCAAAAAGTAGATAAAATGAAAGTTTATACACCAGAAGAAGCATTAGAATTAGTCTTTGATACTAAAAGTGCTAAATTTGTGGAAACAGTAGAATTAGCAGTAAGATTGGGGGTAGATCCAAGACATGCTGATCAACAAGTAAGAGGTACAGTTTCATTACCAAATGGTACAGGTAAAACTGTAAGAATCTTAGTTATCACAAGTGGAGAAAATATTGATAAGGCATTAGCTGCAGGAGCAGATTTTGCTGGAGATGACGAATACATTAATAAAATCCAAAATGGATGGTTAGATTTTGATTTAGTAATCGCTACACCTGATATGATGCCTAAATTAGGAAGATTAGGAAGAATCTTAGGAACAAAAGGATTAATGCCTAACCCTAAATCAGGAACAGTTACAACAAATGTTGAACAAACAGTTCAAGAATTTAAAAAAGGAAAAGTTGCGTTTAAAGTTGATAAATTAGGATCAATTCATTTGCCGATCGGAAAAGTTGACTTTACAAAAGAAGCTATTGTAGAAAACTTTAAAGTTGCATTAGATCAAATTATTAAATTAAAACCAGCTGCTTCAAAAGGACAATATTTAAGAACAGTTGCAATCTCATTAACAATGGGACCTGGAATTAAAGTAGATCCATTATTAGCTGGAGCATTTGTAGCTAAATAGTAAACAATCTTAATAATAATTTTTATTACCGAGTAGATTTTTCTATTCGGTAATTTATACCATAATTTAAAGGTGTTTTTTCAATAAATTAATAAAAAAATGAAAAACACTTGCAATTTTGTTAAAATTGTAGTATAATACTATATATTGGTTTATAACTATATAAATCAAATGTAATATAACCAAAGACAGTAGGTAGAATAAAATTTCTTTAAACCCTACCGAGGTAAGTATTATTATAAATAGATATTAAAATTAAATAATAGATATTTTTATAGTATGATACCTCTGGGCTTATTGTTTTTGTTTCAGAGGTTTTTATTATAAGGAGGTGAAACAAATTGCCAGCACAAGCAAAATTAGAAGCGGTAAAAGGTTTAGTTGAAAAATTAAAAGAAGCTAAAGCAGTAGTATTTGTTGATTATAAAGGGATCAGCGTTAATGAAGATACTGAACTTCGTAAAACAGCTAGAGAATCTGGAGTAGAGTACTTTGTTGCTAAAAACAGATTGTTTAAAATAGCGTTGAAAGAAGCAGGTTTTGATACAAATGTTGATGATTTATTAGAAGGTACTACATCATTTGCGTTAGGATATGAAGATGGAGTTGCACCATCTAAGTTAATTTTTGATTTTGGAAAAAAATTAAAAGATAAATTAAGAATTAAAGGTGGATTGCTAGAATCTGAAAGAGTTGACGTGTCAACTGTGGAAGCATTGGCTAAATTACCATCAAGAGACGAATTACTTGGTCAAATTGCTTACGGATTGTTGTCGCCAGTTAGAATGTTGGCTGTTGCATTAACAAATGTTGCAGAACAAAAAGAAACTGGAGAACCAGCAGTAGCAGCAGAGTAATTTTTAAAATTATAAATAAACTTAAAATAATAAAATAAAATCAAGAAAAAATTAGGAGGAAATAAAATAATGGCATTTAATAAAGAACAATTTATAGAAGATTTAAAAGCTATGTCTGTATTAGAATTAAAAGAAGTAGTTGAAGCTATTGAAGAAACATTTGGAGTATCAGCTCAACCAGTAGCAGTTGCAGGAGGTGCAGCAGCAGGAGGTGCAGCAGCAGAAGAAAAAACTGAATTTGATGTAATCTTAGTATCAGCAGGAGCAGCTAAATTAGCAGTAATTAAAGAAGTAAGAGGAATTACTGGATTAGGACTTAAAGAAGCTAAAGAATTAGTTGAAGCTGGTGGAAAAGCAATCAAAGAAGGAATTTCTAAAGATGAAGCTGAAGCATTAAAAGCTCAATTAGAAGGTGCAGGAGCAACTGTAGAATTAAAATAGTAAAAAACAGATTAATAGTGGAGGCACTCTTAAAATATAGAGAGTGTCTTTTTCCACTATAAAACTTGGAAAAAAGAAATTTTTCTTTTTTGTATTAATTTTTATAAAAAGTCAATATAGATTATTCATAATTACAGTAAAACACTTTAAATTTAGACATAAAATTAAAATATTTTTACATGCCTGCATGCGTTAAAAAATTTAATTTTAGCCTATTTTAAGAAGTTTAGGCACATAATAATTCATTTTAAGACTAAATATGAAAGTTTAAATTTTCAAAAAAACGGTATTTTTAGTCTATTTTTTAGTTTTTTATATAGTAAAATATTTTTGGAATTCTTAAAATTATTCAATGCTATATAATGTGAATTATAAAATAAACAGTAGAATTTAAGACTTTGTAAAAATAAAAAGATTTACAGTAAATAGTTTGAAGATATGATGTAAAGATGAATAATCAAATATTTTTTAGATTGCTTATTGAGATAATTAAATTTTTTGTAATTGGATTATTGTTTGAGTAATATGTAATAACAAATCGAAATTATGAGAACATTTTTTTGATAAAAGTTTAATTTTTGAATTAAAACAGAATATGTTCTTTATAGGGAGGAATTTTTTAAATGAACAAACTTATTGAAAGATATAGTTTCGGAAAAATAGTAGACAGAGGGGAAATGCCGCACTTTTTAGAATTTCAATTAAATTCTTATGAAGATTTTTTACAGACAAAAGTGCCACCTCAAAAACGTGAAAATAAAGGTTTTGAAGCAATCTTTAATGAAATTTTTCCAATCGAATCTAGCAACGGATTATTAAAATTAGAATACTTATGGTATGAAATTCACGATAATGACGAACCTTTAAACGATGAATTAGAGTGTAAAAAAAGAGGTAAAACATATTCTGGTCAATTAAAAGTTAGACTAAAATTAACTAACAAAAGAACAGGAGAAATTCAAGAAACATTAGTTCATTTCGGAGATATACCACTTATGACTGATAAAGCTACATTTATTATAAATGGTGCTGAAAGAGTCGTTATTTCTCAATTACACAGATCACCAGGAATCACTTTTAACAAAGAATTAAATATTCAGACAGGAAAAGATGTGTTTATTGGGAAAATTATCCCTTATAAAGGAACATGGCTTGAATTTGAAACTGATAAAAATGATATTTTAAATGTAAAAATTGATAGAAGAAAGAAAGTTTTATTACCTGTATTTTTAAAAGCAGTAGATTTTTTCCAAAATAATACCGAAATTATGGATCACTTTTTTGAAGAAAAAGAAGTTGAATTGTCAGAACTTTATGAAAAATATAGAGATACTGAGTTAGAAGAAGTTCTACGTTCAAGATTAGAAGGAAGTTTTGTAAAAGAGGATATTTTAGATGAAGAAACTGGAGAATTCGTAGCAGAAACTGAAGAAATTATTGACATGCCAGTTATTCAAAAAATAATTGATGCAAAAGTACCTGTACTAAGTATTTGGGAAGTAAAACCTGAAGATAGAATTATTGCTAATGCTTTGGTTCACGATAGTACCAAAAACAGTGATGAAGCTGTTATAGAAGTGTTTAGAAAATTACGTCCAGGAGACTTGGTAACTGTGGACAGTGCCAGATCGCTTGTTAAACAGATGTTCTTTAATCCTCAAAGATACGATTTGGCAGATGTTGGAAGATATAAAGTTAACAAAAGATTGAAACTGGATGTTCCAGCGGATGTAATCGTATTGACAAAAGAGGATGTTTTGCAAACTATTGAGTATGTAAAAAATCTTGTAAGCGGAGAAGGATTTACAGATGATATTGATAACTTGTCAAACAGACGTGTAAGAGGTGTTGGAGAGTTGCTTTCTATCCAAATAAAAGGTGGAATGCTTAAAATGTCTAAAATGGTCAGAGAAAAAATGACAATTCAAGATATTACAACATTGACTCCGCAAAGTTTATTAAATACAAAACCATTAAATGCTTTAATTCTTGAGTTTTTTGGAAGTGGACAGCTATCACAATTTATGGATCAGTCTAATCCATTGTCAGAATTGACTCATAAGAGAAGAATTTCAGCATTAGGACCAGGAGGGCTTTCTAGAGACAGAGCAGGATTTGAGGTTCGTGACGTTCATAACTCGCATTACGGAAGAATTTGTCCAATAGAAACTCCAGAGGGACCAAATATCGGACTTATTGCTTCACTTTCGACTTATGGAAAAGTTAATAAATACGGATTTATTGAAACTCCGTTTGTAAAAATAAACGATGGAAAAGCTGATTTTAATGATATTAGATATTTAGCGGCTGATGAAGAGGAAGGTCTGTTTATCGCACAGGCTGATACTCCTATTGATAAAGACGGAAACTTCCTGACTGATGAAGTTGTGTGCCGTTACGGAGATGAAATCGTACATATTGACAAATCAAAAGTTGATATTCTGGATGTGTCGCCTAAGCAGTTAGTATCTGTTTCAGCGGGATTAATTCCATTCTTGGAACATGATGATGCCAACCGTGCATTGATGGGTTCAAATATGCAGCGTCAAGCTGTACCGTTATTAAAAACCCAGGCTCCTTATGTAGGAACTGGGCTTGAAAGAAAAGTTGCTGTGGATTCAGGGGCAGTTATTACTTCAAAAGCAGCAGGAACTGTAACTTTTGTGGATGCAAGAAAAATTATTGTAACTGATAAAGAAGGAAAAGAACATTACCATAGATTACTAAACTTTGAAAAGTCTAACCAGTCAATGTGTTTACATCAAAAACCGATTATTGACTTGGGAGATAAAGTTAAAAAAGGCGATATTATTGCAGATGGACCATCTACTGCAGGTGGAGATTTGGCATTAGGTAAAAATATCCTGCTGGCATTTATGCCTTGGGAAGGATATAACTTTGAGGATGGAATCCTTATTTCTGAAAGACTTAGAAAAGATGATGTGTTCACATCAATTCATATTGAGGAATTTGACATTGAGGCAAGAACTACAAAATTAGGTGATGAGGAAATTACAAGAGAAATTCCTAATGTTTCTGAGGAAGCCTTGAGAAATCTTGATGAAAATGGAATTATAAGAATAGGGGCTCACGTAACTCCTGATGATATTCTTGTTGGAAAAGTAACTCCTAAAGGGGAAACTGAACCACCAGCAGAAGAAAAATTACTACGTGCAATCTTTGGAGAAAAGGCAAAAGATGTAAGAGATACTTCATTAAGACTTCCACATGGGGTAAAAGGTACTGTTGTAGATGTGCTTGAATTATCTAAGGAAAATGGAGATGACTTGAAAGCTGGAGTAAACAAACTAATCAGAATTTATATTGCAGAAAAAAGAAAAATAATGGTTGGGGATAAAATGTCTGGACGTCATGGAAACAAAGGGGTAATTTCAAGAGTATTGCCAGTTGAAGATATGCCGCATTTAGAAAATGGAACACCAATTGATGTGTGTCTTAACCCGCTTGGAGTACCATCACGTATGAATATTGGACAGGTTCTGGAAGTGCATTTGGGACTTGCAATCGGAGATATTGACAAATATATTGCGACGCCAGTATTTGATGGGGCAAGTGAAGAAGATGTTAAAAATTACTTGGAAGAAGCTGGATACAGCAGAACTGGTAAAGTAAAACTTATTGACGGAAGAACTGGACAGCCATTTGACAATCCAGTAACAGTTGGACGTATGTATATGCTAAAACTTCACCACTTGGTAGAAGACAAAATGCACGCCAGAGCAATTGGACCGTATTCACTTGTTACTCAACAGCCACTTGGAGGAAAGGCCCAATTTGGTGGACAAAGACTTGGGGAAATGGAAGTTTGGGCATTGGAAGCTTATGGTGCGTCAAATATCCTTCAAGAAATGCTTACAGTTAAATCAGACGACATTAGCGGAAGAACAAAAACTTACGAAGCTATCGTAAAAGGACAGGCAATGCCAGAAGCAGATGCTCCAGAATCATTTAGAGTGTTAATTAAGGAATTCCAGTCACTTGGACTAGATGTGGCTCTTTATGATAAAGATGGGGAACAAATTGAATTAGATAAGAATGTAGATGCTTAGAAAAAAATGATTAAAACAGATTTTTAAATTTAAAATTGGAATATAAAAAGTTTTCCCACTTTACTTTCCAAAAAAAGTGGAATTAAAGAATAGAGGAGGCTCTTAACGAATGAGTATAAGAGATTTTGACAGTATTCAAATAAAATTGGCATCGCCAGAAAAGATTTTGGAATGGTCGTATGGTGAAATTACAAAAGCCGAAACAATAAATTATAGAACTTTAAAACCTGAAATGGACGGATTATTCTGTGAGAGAATATTTGGGCCGTCTAAAGATTATGAGTGTGCCTGCGGGAAGTACAAGAGAATGCGTTACAAAGGCATGGTATGTGAAAAATGTGGTGTTGAAGTGACAACTTCAAAAGTTAGACGTGAAAGAATGGGACATATTAAACTTGCTACACCAATTGCACATATCTGGTATTCTAAAGGTACGCCTAATAAAATGAGCCTTTTATTGGGAATCAGTACGAAGGAACTTGAGTCAGTTCTGTATTTTTCAAGATACATTGTAACTGATCCAGGAGAAACTGGACTTCAAAAAGGCGAAATTTTAACTGAACGTGAATTTAAAATGCAAGAAAGTCAATTTAAAAATGAATTTACAGCAAAAATGGGAGCTGAAGGAGTTCTAGCTTTGCTTGAAGAAATTGATTTACTTGAATTAGAGAAAAAACTTCAAGATGAGATGGATACAGAACATTCTACTCAAAAAAGAAGAAAAGTTATAAAAAGATTAAAAGTAGTAAGAGATTTGATAGAAGCTGGAAATAGACCAGAATGGATGATTATGACTGTACTGCCTGTAATTCCTGCGGATTTACGTCCAATGGTTCAGTTAGATGGTGGAAGATTTGCCACTTCTGACTTGAATGATTTATACAGAAGAGTAATCAACAGAAATATAAGACTTAAAAAATTAATGTCAATAAAAGCACCTGAAATTGTAATAAAAAATGAAAAAAGAATGCTTCAGGAAGCAGTTGATGCATTAATTGACAATGGTAGACGTGGGAAACCAGTTGTTACACAAAATAACAGGGAATTAAAATCGCTTTCTGATATGTTAAAAGGTAAACAAGGGCGTTTCAGACAAAATCTTTTGGGAAAACGTGTTGATTATTCAGGAAGATCGGTTATCGTCGTTGGACCAAACTTGAAAATGAATCAATGTGGACTTCCTAAAAAAATGGCACTTGAGTTGTATAAACCATTTTTAATGAGAGAACTTGTAAAAAGGGAACTTGCCTCAAATATAAAAGTGGCTAAGAAAATGGTTGAAGAAGAAGACGAAAATGTATGGGAATTAATTGAAGAAATTATTAAAAATCACCCAGTTCTTTTAAATAGGGCACCAACATTACATAGACTTTCAATTCAAGCCTTTGAGCCAACATTGATTGAAGGAAAAGCTATAAGACTTCATCCACTTGTATGTTCTGCTTTTAATGCAGATTTTGATGGAGACCAAATGGCAGTGCATTTAGTATTGTCACAAGAAGCACAAATGGAAGCAAAATTATTGATGCTCGCAACAAATAACATTATTGCACCATCAAGTGGTAGACCAATAGCGGTTCCATCACAAGATATGGTAATGGGATGTTATTATATGACAAAGGAAAGAAAAGGTGTTAAGGGAGAAGGGAAATCGTTCTCTAACAAAAATCAGTTAATCACAGCCTATCAAAATGGGCAAGTTGCAGTTCACGCACTTGTAAATGTGAGAATTGATGGAGAAATAGTTCAAACTACACCAGGACGTCTTATGTTTAATACAATGCTTCCAAAAGAAGTGAGAGATTACACAAAGACTTTTGGTAAAGGTGAATTAGGAAAATTAATCGCTGAATTATATAAAAAATTTGGATTTGAAAAAACATCAGAATTATTGGATAAAATTAAAGCATTTGGATTCCATTATGGAACACTTGCGGGGATTACTGTTGGAATTGAGGATTTGGAAATTCCAGAAAGTAAAAAAACTATTTTGGAAAAAGCTGAAAATGAAGTGGCCGAAATTGAAGAACAGTATAAATCTGGTGAAATTATCGATGCAGAAAGATACAGAAGAACAGTTGCTATATGGGATGAAGCTGTTTCAAAGGTAACTAAGGCAATGATGGATAATCTAGATGAATTTAATCCAGTTTATATGATGGCAAACTCTGGAGCCAGAGGATCAATTGCACAAATGCGTCAACTTGGTGGAATGCGTGGACTTATGGCAGATACGCAAGGTCGTATTATCGAAATGCCAATCAAAGCTAACTTTAGAGAAGGACTTAATATTCTTGAATTCTTTATGTCATCACACGGAGCAAGAAAAGGACTTGCGGATACAGCATTGAGAACTGCGGATTCGGGATATTTAACAAGAAGGCTTGTTGATATTTCACACGAAGTGATTGTAAATCATGATGATTGTGGATGCGAACACGGAATTGTGGTATCAGATTTGATGGATGCTGGAGAAGTAATCGAGAAATTAAGTGAAAGAATTTATGGAAGAAACTTGGCAACAGACTTGATTCATGAAGGAAAAGTTATTGCTGAGAGAAATACTTTGATAACTGATGATTTAATTAAGAAGATTGAAGAATTAGATATTCGTGAAGTTGAAATAAGAACGCCTTTAACTTGTAAACTGGAAAAAGGAGTTTGTAAAAAATGTTATGGATTAGACCTTTCTAACCATAAGGAAATCCTAAAAGGTGAAGCAGTTGGAGTTATTGCGGCTCAATCAATTGGAGAGCCAGGTACACAACTTACAATGCGTACTTTCCATACTGGAGGGGTAGCAACGGCAGCGTCTGTTCAATCTGATTACAAAGCTGATGTTTCTGGAAAAGTTAAACTTAAGGATATTTCCATACTTGTAAATGATGAAGGAAAAGAAATTGTTGTTTCACAAAATGGACGTGTGATAATAGGAAAACACAGATATGAAGTGCCATCAGGCTCAACTTTGCATGTGAAAGATGGAGATTCAGTTAAGAAAGGGCAAGTGCTGGTAGAATTTGATCCTTATCAAATACCGATTATTACTTCTGTGGCAGGAAAAGTAGAATTTAGAGATATTTACGTGAGAGAAAATATTGATGTAAAATATGGGGTTACTGAAAAAGTAGCAATAAAACCTGTAGAAAGTAATGATGTCAACCCTAGAATTATAATTTATACAAAAGGTGACAAGAAAGTGGAATATGCAGTTCCTTATGGAGCATATTTGATGGTAAATGAAGGAGACACAGTAAAAAAAGGACAAATTATTACAAAAATCTTGAAAACTGGAGAAGGAAATAAGGATATCACAGGAGGTCTTCCTCGTGTCCAAGAGTTGTTTGAGGCAAGAAATCCTAAAGGAAAAGCCATTTTATCAGAAGTCGCAGGGCGTGTAGTTTTCTCGGATAAAAAGAAAAAGGGTATGAGATTAATCTTGATAGAAGACCCTGAAAATGGGGAACTGATCCAAGAATATACAGTTCCAGTGGGAGAACATTTAGTTGTAACTAATGAAATGTTAATCGAAAAAGGTACAAAAATAACAGATGGACCTGTTTCACCACATGATATTTTGAAAATAAAAGGGCTTGTAGAAGCACAGCAATTTATTCTTGAGTCAGTACAGCAAGTATATAGGGAGCAAGGGGTTGCGGTTAATGACAAGCATATTGAAATAATCGTAAAACAAATGTTCCAAAAGATCAAGATTAAGGAAGCTGGAGATTCATTATTCCTAGAAGACGAATTAATTGATAAGAAAGTTGTAGAACGTGAAAATGAAATATTAATTTCAAAAGGGAAACGTCCAGCAACTTATGAGCCAGTAATTCAAGGTATTACAAAAGCCGCAGTAAATACAGAAAGTTTCATTTCGGCATCATCATTCCAAGAAACAACAAAAGTACTTGCAAATGCTGCTGTTGAAGGTAAAACAGACAGACTTGAAGGACTTAAGGAAAATGTAATTATTGGTAAGAAAATACCAGGTGGAACTGGATTTAAGGACTATAAATATTTGGATGCAGTCTTAAAAAATGACATTGTGGAAGAAGAAACAACAGGAACTGAAAGTGAAGCGAACGGAGAAGAAGTTGAAACTACAGAAACTTTGGATGCTTTGAAAGACAATTCCAATGAAACTATAGAAACAGTAGAAGTTGAATAATTAAGTTAGATAAATAGCTTAATTGTTGTAAAAAATACTTACAGTAAATGTTAGAGTATGATATTCTAATAAATTTTTAGGATTAGATTATCGGTATAAATATTGTGAATAGGGAGATTTATGAATATGAATTTCCCTTATTCGCGTAAAAAATAAAAGGCGGTTTTTAATGAAAGGAAAACTAATCATCGTTTCAGGGCCATCTGGCTCAGGAAAATCAACAGTCACAAAATTAGTAAAAGATAGACTAAATATCCCATTATCAATATCAGCTACAACTCGACAGCCAAGAGTCGGAGAAATCGACGGAAAAGACTACTTTTTTTTAACCAAGGAAATATTTGAACAAAAAATAAATAATGATGAATTTTATGAATATGCAAATGTTCATGGTAATTATTACGGTACACTGAAGGAAGTAGTAGAGAGTAATCTGAATAAAGGTTTAAATGTAATTCTGGAAATTGATGTACAAGGAGCATTAATTGCGAAAGAAAAGAAAAAGGATGCTATTCTTGTGTTTTTTCGTACAAGAGATATGGAAACGTTGGAAAATAGACTTCGCAATAGGAAGACTGACAGCGAAGAAGTTATTCAACTCCGCCTAAAAAATGCAGCAAAAGAGCTAGAATATGAACCAAAATATGATTACACTATAATAAATGATGATATTGAAATGTCTTGTCAAGAATTGATAAACATTATTAATTCATAAGTATACTCGAAATCTTTTAAAATTAAACATATAATTAACAATCGTAGATGTTGTTTTAAAGTGGTTTTATTATATAAGAGGAGAATTTAAAATGAAAAAAGAAAAAATAACAATAGATGAACTATTGACTAAAATACCTAATAAATACGAACTTGCAATTGTTTCAGGAAAAATTGCAAAAAAGGAATTTGCTAAAGGGAAACAAAAATCGGAAATAATGGATGAAGTTTTTAAGGACATAATGGATGACGAAGTAGAAGTTATTCGTGAAATTGATGAAGAACATACAGAAAATTAAAAAATTTATTTACAAAGTATTGACTATTTAGAAAAACAAATTATACTAATAGTGTAAATATTTTTTATAAAGCTGTTTTTTGATGGAGGAATAAAAAATAATGATTTATGATGAAAAAGAGATACAAAAATTAATTGATAATTTGGATATTGTTCAAGTGATTGGAGAATATGTAAATTTAAAAAAGACAGGTTCAAATTATAAAGGGCTATCTCCTTTTAAAGATGAAAAGACCCCATCATTTACAGTTAGTCCAGTAAAAAATATTTTTAAAGATTTTAGTACACAGATTGGCGGAAATGTAATTTCATTTTATATGAAAATTAATGATATCAGTTTTGTGCAGGCAGTGGATGAATTGTCAAGAAAGTATAATATTCCACTAAAAAAAAATAGAGCATATCAGACAATTAATCAAGAAATTATTAGAAGAAAATCGGCTAATAAAGAATATTTTGACATAATGAACGAAGCCTTGGTATTTTTTAAGGAAAACATTGAAAAAGCCAACGAAGCATTAGAATATATGAAAGAACGTAATTTTTCTATTGAAGATATAAAAAAGTTTGGAATTGGATTTGCTTCAAATACTCGTGATGACTTGTTTCAATATTTGTTAAAAAAGGAATTTTCTGAAATAAAAATAATGGATCTAGGACTTGTCAAAAGAAATGAAAATGGCGAAATTTATGATACCTTTAGAAACAGGATAATTTTTCCTATTTATAATACTGATTCTCAAATTGTAGGATTTGGTGGGCGTATAATTGACAAAAATACTAATTTGCCTAAATATCTAAATTCACCAGATTCGCCTATTTTTAAAAAAGGAAATGAGCTTTTCGGAATAAAGTACCAAGGAGAAAATATTAAAAAAAAAGGTTTTGCAATGTTGATGGAAGGTTATCTAGATGTATTGACAGCTCAGAAAAATGGCTTTGAGAATGCCGTAGCAAGTCTTGGTACATCATTTACTGAAGAGCAGGCACAGCTTTTAAAAAAGTACACAGATAAAATTTTGATTTCATATGATAATGATGAAGCTGGGAAAAACGCAGTCATAAAGGCAAGCTATATTTTGAAAAAATATGATTTTGATGTAAAATGTCTTGTTATGGATGGTAATGAAAAGGATCCTGATGAATTCTTGAGAAAAAATGGGAAAAAAGCGTTTATAGAAGTTGTAAAAAAATCGGAGGAAGTATTTGATTTTTTAACTAAAGAGGCTTCAAAGGATTTGGATTTGGAAGATATAAGTGGTGAAAGAAAATTTATTGAAAGATTAAAGCCATTTTTTTCCAATGTTACAAACAATCTTACTAAAAATCTCTATTTACAAAAATTATCAACCAATTTTAATATTAATGAATTTATTGTAAAAGAGGAGTTAAAGGATTTATCAAAAGAAACTCCAAAACGAAAAAAAAGAATAAATTACGAAAACCAGAAAGTTCAATATAAAAAGGAGAAAAAAGACTTAGATATTGAGCTGGAAGAACAGACACTCACTTATATTTTGGAGTTTTACAATTCTGAAAGAGAAAAGTGTGAAGAATTACTAAATAAAAAGTTTAGTTATTCAATATTTAGCGAACTGATAGAAAAATTAAAAAGAATAAATTTTGATATAATACAGCTTGATAAAACAGATATTTCTGAAGAAAAAAGAGAAATTATTACAAAGTTGAAATTACGGGGAGATAATGATATTAACGATGAGGAGAGTTATTTTAAAGAAATTTATTCTGGTTGGCTTAAACGTGAAATAGATGAGGAAAGAAAAAAAATTGATGAAAAGAATGATAAAATAAAGAAACTTAAATTAAAAAAAATATTAGCAAAGTTAGAAAATATTAGTAAAATTGATGAAATTGAAAAAGTATATGATGAATTTATATTGATAAGGAGACAGGGGTATGTCTGATAAAAAACAAAATTTAAAAAATAGTCTCGCAAATTTTATAAAACAGGCACGAGAACAAAAAATTGTAAGTTACGAAGAAATAAATTCTGTTTTATCTATTGGATTTTCAACAGAGAAAATCGAGCAGTTAATAAAAAAATTAACTGATGATGGTATTCAAATTGTCGATACTAAAAAAGAAAAAGAAGACTTATTAAAAGTCCCTGATTCTTTAGAGGATATTGAAAAACTAGAAATATCAGATTTTGAAGATTCGCATGATGAATTTGTAGAGAGTGAAATCGACGATTCGGAAGTGGATAAATTATTACAGACAGATCTATTGAAAATGGCAGAAAGTATGGATGTGGATGAGCCGATTAAAATGTACTTGCGTGAAATTGGACAAATTCCATTACTTAGCTATGAAGAGGAAATTGACTACGCTCAAAGAGTTTTAAATGGAGAAGAGGAGGCAAAACAAAAATTAATTGAATCAAATTTAAGACTTGTTGTAAGTATTGCTAAAAAGCATACAAATCGTGGTTTAAAAATGCTGGATTTAATTCAAGAGGGAAATATGGGTCTTATGAAAGCCGTAGAAAAATTTGAATATGAAAAAGGATTCAAATTTTCAACTTATGCAACTTGGTGGATTAGACAGGCTATAACACGTGCAATTGCAGATCAGGGAAGAACAATAAGAATACCTGTTCATATGATTGAAACAATTAACAAAATCAAAAAGGAAAGCCGTATTATTTTACAGGAAACTGGAAAAGAGCCAACAGCTGAGGAACTGGCTGAAAAACTAGAATTACCAGTAGAAAAGGTAAAAAGTATTTTGGAAATGAATCAGGATCCAATTTCACTTGAAACACCAGTTGGAAGTGAAGAAGACAGCGAACTTGGAGATTTTGTAGAAGATGACAAATTTGCAAATCCTTATGATGCAACAACAAGAGTTTTGTTAAAAGAGCAGCTTGACGAAGTTTTAAAAACATTAAATGAGCGAGAAGAGATGGTACTCAGATATAGATATGGATTGGATGACGGTTCTCAAAAAACACTGGAGGAAGTTGGAAAAATATTTAATGTTACAAGAGAGCGAATCAGACAGATTGAGGTAAAAGCATTAAGAAAATTAAGACACCCAAGTAGAAGAAAAAAATTGGAAGATTACAGGAGCTAAAGGTATTATTTAGCTCTTTTTAGATATTAAGACTAACGGGAGAAAGAAAAGGATGTTAAAAGATATTTTTGAAGATATTAGAAAAAAAGGAAGTTTTAGCTTTGAAAAAATTATAGAAAATTATACAATGAACGATGATGATTTTTTTGAGTTTTTAAAATTTATTCATTTGGAAAACATTCCAGAAGTTAGGACTTCAACTGATGGAAGTGATTTTATTGTTTTAGAAGATGAAAATATATTTATTGAAGAAAAAGATACAATAAAATTGTATTTGGAAAACATAAAGGAAAAATACGAAGATCTTGAGAAAAAAAGTGAAACTGGGGAAGAAAAGGAAGAATTAATTGATAAATATTTAAAAATTGCAGTAAAAGAAAGCTTGCTTTACTCAAAATATGGATTTTCATTTTTGGATACAGTTCAGGAAGCTACACTTGGGATTATGTCAGGCTTGAATTATTATAATAAAATTATGGAAATTACAAAAGAGCCTGAATTTTTTGTGAAAAATTTTGCTGTAAAGTATATTTTAGAATTTCAGAAAAATCTTTTAAAGGATATTAAATCGTCTGAATTATCGTATATATTATATTTAAAAGTAAAAGTTGATAGAAGTATGGGATTTTCAATGGATGAAATTAGTAAGCAAATGAATGTTTCAACAGAATATATTGAACAGCTTGAAAAATTGTTTGACGAAGTAGAGCCTGAAGAGTTAATCGGAAATACACAAATATTGGAGAAAGCCGATAAAATTACACAAATGTATATCTTAGAAAATATTCCAAAAAAATTGAATTATCTAGATGAACAGATTTTGGTAATGACTTATGGACTAGATGATAAAGTGTATACAGAAAAGGAAATTGCAAAATCACTAAATATAGCAAGTCACAATGTGAAGATTTTAAAGGAAAAGGCTCTTAACAAATTGTCAATTGATTTAATGAGAAATGATTTTGTGGAAAATAGTGAAGCAACGGATTATACAATAAATTAATTAAATTACGAAAGGGAAAAATAATTATGAAACTTTGGGAAATAATGGGAGAACTACATACAATTTTTAGTCCAAGAATTGCAGAAGACTGGGACAACGTGGGGCTTTTGATAGGAGATAACACAAGAGAAGTAAACAAAGTATTGTTTTGTCTAGATGTTACTGAAAAAGTTGTACAAAAGGCGATAGATAAAAATATAGATTTGATAATTTCACATCATCCAGTAATTTTTTCTGGCTTGAAACGAATTACAAATGAAACTTCACATGGAAGAAAACTTTTAAAATTGATGGAAAATAGAATAGCAGTTTACTCAATTCATACAAATGCTGACTTTGCTATTAATGGTTTGAATGACTTTATAATGGACAAATTAAATTTAAATGGAGAAAAAATAATTTATAACGAGCAAAAATTTGATGATTATAACCCAATAAAACGTAAAATGGAGCATGTACATGGCGGGCTTGCCAGAATAAAAGTATTGAACAAAACAATGAAACTGGGAGATCTGCTTGAAAGAATAAAGGATTCGCTTGGAATAAGCTATGTAAGATATGTTGGAGATAAAAATGCTTATGTACGTAAAATTGGACTTGTTACAGGTGGTGGAAGCTCATTTTTACATGATATTGCAGATAAAATTGATGTTTTCTTGACTGGAGATTTGAGATATCATGAAGCTTTGGATGCTCTGGAAGATGGAAAGATTCTCGTAGATGTAGGACATTTTGAAAGTGAATATTTGTTTGTGGATATGATGGAAAAAGAAATGTCAAAATTTTTTGATGGAGAAATGATAAGGCATTTTGAAGAGGAAGTATTTAAATTAGGATAGAAAAACATTAACAATAATCTAATGAAAATTAAAAATATTGATAAAAATACTAAAAAAATTTTGAATATTCATTACAAAATGTTATAATATCCCTATAATTTCAAAAATTTGACTATCAAATGATTTGTTATAATTTTTGGAAAGACTAAGAGAAAAGGAAGGTATTTTTATGGCAGCTACTCACTCAAGATGGTATCACAAGTTTAAAGCCTTTGGACCTGGTATCCTTATGGCTTCAGCAGCTATTGGAGGTTCCCATATCGTAGCATCTACGCAGGCAGGTGCATTATATGGATGGCAATTGGCAATTATAGTTATTTTAGTCAATATTTTCAAATATCCATTTTTCCGTTTCGGGACACAATATACGCTGGAACGTAAACATTCGTTAATAGAAGGATATGAAGAAAAGGGGAAAATTTATCTTTGGGTATTCTTTATTATGAATATATTTTCTGCAGTTATTAACGTGGCGGCAATTGGTATTTTGACAGCGGCAATTTTAGCAAATATCTTAAAATTGACATTTTTAAGCAGTCTTACTCCTGCGGCGATGGCTTCAATGATTAACATGCTTACTACAATTGTTCTTGTAGGTTCACTTGCAATGCTGGTATTTGGAGGTTATAAACTGTTGGACAGTTCTTCAAAATTTATTGTTATTTCATTGACAGTTGCAACAATTATCGCAGTTGTTATTGCGTTATTCAAGCAACATCCAATGGCACCTGATTTTGTTATCCAATCGCCTTGGAAACTGACAGCATTGCCATTTATTGTATCATTAATGGGATGGATGCCTGCTCCAATTGAAATTTCGGCAATTAATTCGATGTGGACTGTTGAAAAACAGCAAAATATGAAAGTTCCCCACAAACTTGCAATGTTGGATTTTAATGTAGGTTACTGGGTTACAACAATTCTAGCCTTTGTATTTTTGGCACTTGGAGCATTAATTCAATATGGAACGGGAACAGCGATTAAAGGAGCAAGTGCAGCTTATATCGCCCAGTTTATTCAAATGTATTCAAGCGTTATTGGAAGCTGGTCAGGGCTTCTTATTGCATTTATCGCATTTATGTGTATTTTTGGTACAACAATTACAGTTGTAGATGGTTATTCACGTGCTAATGCTGAATGTCTTAGATTAATTATGAAACAGAAAGAAGTTAAAACCTCACATTTTAATATATGGATGATAGTAACAGTAGCTGTGGCAATGGTTATCGTATTCTTTTTTGCTGGAAATGTCGCCGCAATGATGAATTTTGCCATGATATTCTCATTTGTTTCAGCTCCAGTATATTCATATCTTAATTTTTCACTTGTTAAAGACAATAACAAGCTGCCTGTTTGGCTGTGGTTCTTATCAGTGGCAGGAATTATATATTTAGCAGGGTTTACAATATTTTTCCTTGTTTATTTGTCTGGAATTTTGAAATAATATCGTTAGTTTATAGAGGAAACTATCCTATAACATGATTTGTCAATTGTATTAGAGGGAGTTTCCTCTTTTTATTTAGTATTAGATTATTTAATTTAATACTAACCCCCGTTTAAAAATAAGAATGAATTTTTATAATAAGGTTGTTTGATAACTAATTTATAATCATTCAATTAAATTGTTTTTTATTATTTTTTAGATATTTTGATTAATAAATATTTTTTCATATTGTTATGTTTTTTCTTTTTATTTTTGTAGGATTGCTCATTGCCGCAAATCCTACAACCTATGGCTAGTCTATTTAAAAAGTAAAAATTATATTTTAATTATTTGAGAATATTAAGTTTTATCCTTTAATTAGAAAAATTTGTAATAAATTCGTTATTTAAATGAGGTTTAGTATAAACTATTTGTCTAAATTTTTAACAAAAGATTTAAAGCATATTGAAGGATTTTTATTTTATCTTTACAATCATCAATATTTTCAAATTCGAAATATCCTACTGTCATATACCGACCTGCTACAAATCTCTTTTTGTAAAACTCAAATCCTTTTTCTTTCAATTTTCCTTTTAATTCTTCATAAATTTTATTTCTAATTTCAGAAGAAATTTTTACTTTTTCATCATATTTTTCATCATCTTTATCTCCCAATGAATATTTTACAGCAATTATATTTTTCTTATTATATATCTCTTTTTCTTTTTTATAAAATTGTTCAATTTGAAGATACAAGTCATTATTAAGTTCTATCTGATTTTGCCATAATTGAAATTTTTTAGTTACTTGAGATATTTCATCCATTTTTAAAGGAAACCACCACATTCCCATAAATCCACCTGATGAGTTATTCACATAACCCCAACTACAATCTTTTTGTCTTCCAATAGCATGTTCTAATAAATTTTTTTCGTTTTTTAATTCTTTAAAAAATCCGATATAACAGTTTGAATTCCAGTCTTCTAATTTTTTATCTATATATGAATTTACATCTTTTTCTATATTGTTTAAATAATTATAATAATCTTCAACTAGAATATTATTAAAACTATTTTTATATTTTTCTAATAATGCTAGCATATCTTTTCTTTCAAATATTATATCTATACCATCCTCTTTTAATCTTTCCATATTATCTTCATCGTATATTTTATAATAAACTACTTTTATTTTAGCCCTACTTTCATTTTTTTCAGATATTATATCTCTATATGTTTTCTGCTGATTACTATGTAAACCTGTTCCCACTTTATCTTCTATTATTACATACATGTCTACTACAGGAATTTTCTTATCTTTCTTATCTTCCTTAGTTATAAATTCTGTTTTGTTTTGAATTTCCAATAATACATCTATTTTCTGATATTGTCTTTTTATATTTACTTTTCTATCTCCAAGTTTTTCACCTGACATTTTTTCAATAAAGTCAATTGCAAGCTCTTTTAATTTTTTCTCATCTTCTGATAAATCATTATCATCAAAATTTACCCAGTTGCATAACCAACATATAAAAGCATCTTGTGACAATTCTGATGTTGCAAAATTAAAAATATTATTTCTTTCCATTCTAAATCCCTTCTTTCTATAATATTAATTAATTTATTTAACTGAATCTTCCACAATGTAAGCAATAATATTTATGAAATTTTCATTTTCTGGATATATTTGCAGTCCCCAAAGAAATGATTGCTCATTAAGAATATCAGACATTATTTTAGCGACATTTTTTATCTGAGTCAATTCGATATTTTTTCCTGCTGTTATGTTCAAAAATATTTTATAAGTTTTATTTTTATCAAAAGTTTCCAGCTTTAGTTTTAGATTTTGCAGGAAATCATCAAAAGTTTCTAAATTTCCTTTTTCAAAAATTACAAAAGATTTTGAGGTTTTTTGAAATACAGTTTTTAAGTCAGCTAAATCAAGAGTAACCATTCCTTTTACTGTTAAAGTTTTTGTTATTCCGTTGATTCCATTTTTTAAATCTTCGGCAGATTTGCATTTTATGATAAAGTTTGTTTTTGAATCAAATAGGTCGGTATAGCCATTTCCAATATCGTAAATTCCAGTAAAAATATCGTTTTTTTCAGTGCTTCTAATTATATCTAAGGCAAAATTTTTATCATTTTCAAAATATGTGTTTAAAATTATCAAAATTACATCTGTATCTTGAAAATTTATTTTTAAATCTTTGTAGTCATTTTTAATTGTAATAATGCTTATATTTTCATGTGTAATTATTTCTTTCTCAATAGTGCTTAGAGCTGTTTCTCCTAAACTTATAATTTTTATTTTTGGTATTTTTTCCATGAATTTTCTCCTTTTTATAGAAATTTATTTTAAAATTTTGTATTCAATAACATAATTTCCCTGACTTCGTAGCCACATTTCTGCTCCAAAACTTCCATAAACTTCGATTCTCACAGTATAAACTGTAATTTTCCTATTATTTTCTTTAACTATTTTTTCATCCAGTATTTCTGCAGTTGGAAATTTATCAAGCACATACTCGATATAGCCTCTATATTTAAATTCTATTCTTGTAAGAGGCCCTGAGTGCATAAAATGTATATATTTTCTAAATTCACCATCTTTAAATTTTTCAGAATAATTCAAAATCTTAAATTTCTTGCCAGTATTTTCGATTTCAGTAATTCTATCAATCCTTAAAATTGCAGGGTACTCTTCTTTGTTCTCGATGTATGCAATTAAATAAAAATAATATTCTGAAAACATTATGGACAAAGGCTTTATATTGTAATTTTTACCTTGTTTATCTTTTGTAGTGTAATTTATATTTATTAATTCCTGATTTTTTATATTCTGTGCTAAATTCCAGATAACTGTAAGCAGATTTTGTCCGTGCTGTAAAGGGATATAATTGGATTTTTCGCTATTGATAAGACCTTTTATTGTTTCTCTGTCATTTCCTGATGAGTGATTAATTAACTTATTTATTAATGTTTCAGTTTCATTTTTGTTAAATGCCCTGCTTTCAAGTATAATTTTACTTATTGCTAAAAGCTCTTCATTGGTAAAAGACGTTTCGCTGTTTTCTTCAAGATAATACCCTTTTTTAGATTTTGAATACTTTATTTCTGCTCCATTTTCTTCCAAAAAATAGGCTCTCAAAGTTTCTATATCTCTTTGTATAGTCTTTATATCAACATTAAATTCGTTAGCTAAATCAGTTCCATTTAGTATTTCCTTCTGATACAACCTTTTTATTATTTTTAGTATTCTAATTGATTTTTCTTCAGAATTTTGATTTTTTTCCGCCATAATCAAGCCTTTCGTACATTTTTTTATTCTATGCTTTAATTATAACTTTATTTCTTATTTTGTCAAATAATCAAAATTTTCTTTTCTAATCTTTTACCAAAACCGAATACCACCTTTTCGCCTTTCATCTTTAATATATTTATCGTATTCATCTTTTATATCTAAACTACCTCTCGCCTCATTAAATTTTTCTATTTTTTCTGTTATCTCATCCAAAATTTTCTTTATTTTACTCACCGAAGCATCTTTATCTACTTTTAAATAAAATAATGGAACTTCTTTCTCTTTTAAGTCAACTTCTTCCAAATAAATTTTTTGAAAATCTGGAAATATATTTTTTAATTCACGTTGAACTGATTCAAACATATCTTCTTGCAATTCATCAAGATGAAACCAATTTAACACAAACAGTATATCAAATTCTCTATTTCTATTTTTTTTATATATACATTCTACAAAAAATTCATCTTTTATCCACTTTATACAGTAATCATTTCTATATACATCATAGTTTTTTCTTTTTTTATCAAAATACCACTCCAAAATACTGTATAGTGCTGAAACATTAAAAGAGTCATAATCTTCTTCACTTACTTCTCGCATGAGCTGGTTATAATAACTATCAAAAATACTGTCATCAATGTCTTTTTTAAAAGTTTTGAAAAATTCTAAAAGTCTTTCTCCGTCATACATCATAATTTTTTCTCCTATTTCTTCTTTTTCATATCTAGAAATTTTATCAGGAGTAATATATACGATTTTTATTTTATCTGTCTCATTATTTCCTAAATTTTCATATATTTTAAGTAATTGAACTAGTTCTTGATTATATTCAAAAAAATATGGTGAAAATTCGTCGTAGTCAAAACATTTGAAAAATATATATTTTCTATTGCTCTTTTTCTTTTTATTCACAATAAATAAAAGTGTGTATTCATTTAGAATTCTATTAATAAAATCCTCATAGTCATTCCCAATATAAAAATTAGAATAACATATTTCAATATCTTTCGTATTCAGTTTCTGTCCTAAAATTTCCTCAACGAATTTTTTTGCCATATTTTTTAAAGCTTTTTTATTACTATTATTTGTAGTATCGACTTTTAACCATTTTAACATCCAATACAAAAAAATATCATTATCAAATTTCATATTGTAAAAAGCATCATTTTCAGTTAATTTTAAATTACTCATAATAATTATCTCCTTATAATATTTTTTACATTATACTTTTTATAAAGGACATATTTTGTCTGTCTAAAAAAAATTGTGTAATTCTCTAAATTTTAGAGTTTTACACAAATTTAAATTATTATTTTTATTTTTATTTATTATTTCTTGGCAGTAATCACATAAATCGGATTTTCTGCCATCATCATATTAAAATCTTTAACTTTTCTATTTTTACTCACAATTAACTGACAAATATCCACATCTTTAAAGTCGTATTTTTTCAATTCCTCAACAGCCGTAAAAATATTTTCCAGCACGATAAAGTTTAGTACTAAAATTCCATCGTCAACAAGGTTATCATAAGAATATTTTATAATTTCCACCAGATTTCCAGCAGAACCTCCAATAAAAATTTTATTAAACTTTGTATTTAAGTCTTTTAGTCCATCTGGAGCCATTCCTTTAATTACAGTAATATTTTCCAATCCTAACTTTTCCTTGTTTTTATGAATCAGCTCAACTGCCTCATCATTTCTCTCAATTACAAAAACTTTTCCGTTTCGTGCAAATCTCGCCATTTCCATACTTACAGAACCAGTTCCGCCACCAATGTCAAGACAAATATCATCATCTTTCATCTCCATTTTCCCAAGACTTACAAAACGGATTTCCTCTTTTGTCATAGGAACTTTTCCTCTTAAAAATTCTTCATCTTTTATATGATACATTTTACCACTCCTTATTTTAAATTATAGTTTAAAAAGAAAGCCAAGAGTAAATCCTAACTTTCCATTTTTTATTTGTTGTATAGTAAAACTGCTTTAAAGCCGAACTCAAAAGCTATGGCTATTTTACTCAAACCCTAAATTTATATAATTTTCAATAGTTCGGTTTTAAATGGGTTCGAGTATATTTTTAAATTAATTTTTCAACGCCTGAATTGGAGGAGCTACTTTTCCACCACGATTTATTAAGACAGAACAATCTAAATTATTTATGCTTATAATATCCGCTTCTCCTAGAAGTCCTCCAAACACTACTCTATCGCCAGCTTTTTTTCCAGGAACTGGGATTATTCTAACTGCGGTAGTTTTACTGTTTACCATTCCAATTGCCATTTCATCTGCTATTATTCCAGAAATTACAGCTTCAGAAGTATCACCTGGAATAGCTATCATATCAAGTCCAACAGAACATACACAAGTCATTGCCTCCAGTTTTTCAAGTGTCAAATATCCTTTGCTTGTTGCTTCTATCATTCCCTGATCTTCACTTACTGGGATAAATGCCCCTGTTAAGCCTCCGACACGAGTTGCAGCCATTGCTCCGCCTTTTTTTACAGCGTCATTCAATATTGCAAGTGCAAGTGTTGTTCCATAAGCTCCGACTGCTTCCAGCCCAAATTCTTCCAGTACATTTCCAACACTATCGCCTACTGCTGGAGTTGGTGCAAGTGACAAGTCAATTATTCCAAATTCAACCCCAAGTCTTTCAGCAACTTCTTTTCCAATTAATTCTCCCATTCTTGTGATTTTAAAACTTACTTTTTTTATTGCTTCTGTTATTTCATCAATTTTTGCCGTTTTTGAAATGTTAGCAAGTGTGTGTCTTACAACCCCTGGACCACTAATTCCAACGTTTAGCACAACATCTGGATTTTCTACCCCATGAAATGCACCTGCCATAAACGGATTATCAGGAACAGCATTTGTAAATACGACAAATTTGGCGGCTGCCAATCCGTCTGCATCTTTGGAAAGTTCAGCCAGTTCCTTTACAGTTTTTCCCATCATTTTTACAGCATCCAAGTTGATTCCTGACTTTGTAGACCCTACATTTACAGAAGAGCAAACTCTGTCTGTTTCAGAAAGCGCCTTCGGAATACTGTTTATCAGCTTAACATCCCCTTTTGTAAAACCTTTGTCCACAAGTGTCGAAAATCCTCCAATAAAGTCAATTCCTATTGTTTTCGCCGCTCTATCAAGTGCTTTTGCAAAAATTGTGTAATCTTCGGCATTAGTTGCATTTCCAATTATTGAAATTGGAGTAACTGAAACTCTTTTGTTAATAATTGGCATATTATATTTGCTTGCTACTTCATCAGCGATTTTTACCAAATCTTTTCCATTTTCTGTAATTTTGTTATAAATATTTTCTGCTGTTTTTTCGGCATCTGCATCAATGCAGTCAAGCAGGCTTATTCCCATTGTAACAGTTCTTACATCAAGATTCTGCATTTCAACCATACCTATCGTTTCCAGTATTTCATCAGGTAATAAATTCATTTTTCCCTCCTAAAATTCTTAAATAATTGCTTAAAAAATTTTAAAAAACTATATTCTATGCATTGCCTTAAAAATATTTTCATGCTGCAAGTAAATTCTTACCCCAATTTTTTCCTCAACATCTTTAAATTTCTCCTGCAAACCTTTTATATCTGTATTTTTTTCTGCTTCTACAAGCATAATCATGGCAAAAATATCGTTTTCAAACACCTTTTGTGTGATGTCAATAATATTTAAGCTAAGTTCGCTTAATTTTGTTGATACATTCGCAACAATTCCCGTTTTATCCGTTCCAATAACCGTAATAACAATTCTATCGTTCATTCTGATACCTCCTGACAAATTAAATTAAAACTCTTCTTAATATGTTAAATTATCGCATAAATTTAGGTATTTAGCAAGCGGGAAGTTTTATTTTATATTTTATAAAAAACTTAGGATGTGAAATAATTTGGATTAAAAAAAATATACAAGTAAACAACACTCTCTTTATTGCAACTTTTTTGATTATTAATATCCAGCTTGTAACATTTTTTTATAAACTTCCTGAGCTTCTTCATAGTCTAAATCAGATGCTTGTTTTACATATTTTTTTGCATTGATACGGTCATTTTGGTTGTAATACAAGATTCCTAAATTATACATAGCTTTAACATGTCCTTTTTGTATAGCTTTTAAAAACATTTCTTTGGCTTTGTCAAATTTATTTTGTTCATAGTATAAAGTTCCTAAATTATACATAGTTTCAATTTCACCATCATTTTCTTTAATGGCTTTCAAGTACATCTGTTCAGCTTTTGGATAATTATTATTCTTAAAATACGAATTCCCATCCTCTAAGTATCCAGCTTGTGCTGTATGTGCTAAAGCAATAATTCCTAATATAGCAAGTTTTTTCATTTTAATTTGTCTCCTCTGTTGTTTTTTACTATGTAAACTATAATTTAGTTACATTAATTATATACATTACTTTTTATTTTTGTCAATAATTTAATCAAAAGTATGAGTTTAGATATTAATTAAAAGTATAGAAAAAATATTTTATTTATTGATATTTGTAGATTAAAGTGATATAATTTGAAAAAATTAGATTTGCATAAAATCATACAAGGAGGAAAATAAAAAATGAAATTTTTGAATTTTTTCAAAAGATTTTTGATATTTACATTAAAAGAAATATATTCGTTTTTTCTAAAACTGTCGTTATTGATATTTGTAATTTTTATTATTGGAATTTCTACAATTGCAATTTTTAGTTCCAAAGATAAGAATGAAAAAATTAAAAAAAGCTATGAATATATACTTTTTAATGTTTCTGACGTTACAGAAGATAAAATTATCGGTTCAAATTTTCTATCAGATGAAAAATTATCGTATATGGATATTTTAAATAGTTTGGATGATATTAAAAATAATAATCAAGTAAAAGGAGTGATTATTTCTTTAGACACTATAAATTTATCATCTGCAAAAATAGAGGAATTGTCTAAAAAATTTGAAGAATTAAAAGCAAATAATAAAAAAATATATGCTTTTGGTGCTTATATTACCAATGCCAATTATAAATTAGCTTCTATTGCCAATGAAGTAGTTATGGTTCCATCAACATCAGCAAGTCTTGATTTGACAGGATATCATTATTCAGATTTATATTATAAAGGGCTTTTTGATAAACTTGGGGTAAATATGGAAGTAGTCCGTATAGGAAATTACAAATCTTATGGAGAAAACTATACTGGAAATGAGATGACTCCCGAATTGCGTTCAGAATTAACTAGAATTTTGGAAAATCGATATGATAAATTTGTGACAGAAATTTCCAAAAATCGTAAAATTGACAAAAATGTTTTAAATAATGATATTGTAAATGGAAATAATATTAATTTGACTCCATTTGCTGCACGTGATAAAAATTTTGTTGATAAACTTGAGCATTTTTCTGATTTTACAAAACGTCTAAACATAAGGGAAGACAATGTTGCCGATATTTATGATTATTATGAAAAAAGAGTAGAAGATGGTAAAATAGGAAATCCAAGAAATGGAACAATAGCTGTAATTTATGCCGAAGGTTCGATTTTATATGATCCAACTGATGTTACTGAAGGTGTAATTACTCCAGATAATATTTTACAAAAAATTGAAAAAGCTATGAAAACTAAAAATTTAAAGGGAATTGTACTTCGGGTAAATTCAGGTGGAGGTTCAGCACTTGCTTCTGAAATAATTTATCAAGAACTTACAAAACTGAATATTCCAATTTATGTTTCAATGTCTGATACAACAGCCTCTGGAGGTTACTATATTTCAATGGCAGGAAATAAAGTATTTGCAAACAATGCCACAATAACAGGGTCAATAGGCGTAGTTTCAATGCTCCCAAAATTTAACAATGCACAAAATAAATATGGAGTTCATTCTAATTCAGTATCAAAAGGTAAATATTCAGAAATTTATGATAGCTTTGAACCATTATCTGAAGAATCTCGTGCGAAAATCAGTCAATCTATGCAGGAAACATACAAGGAGTTCAAATCACGTGTTTCTAAAAATCGTAAAATAGATGAAAATACTCTTGAAGGCTATGCACAAGGTAAAATATGGCTAGGGGATGAAGCAAAAAATATAAACTTAATTGATGGAATTGCGAGTCTTGATGAAGTTATAAAAATAATGGCAAAAGACTTAAATTTACATAACAATTATGCTGTAGAAAGTATTTATCTGGAAGAAGATTTTTCTCACAAGTTAAAATCACTCACAAGAATGGTTACAGAAAAATTTAGTTTAACTACACAATTGAAAAAAAATATCCCAGAAGCTAAAAAAGTGTTTAATGAATATGATTTTGCAGTTCAAAATCAAAATAAACCTCTATATTATTTAACATACAAATTAAATTTATATTAAAAATCAAACGGAGCAAAAATAAAAATTGTTTTTTAAAGATAGTTTTTATTAAAAAACTCCGTTTTTTGCTTATTTAGTTTTGATAAATTTTATAAAATATAGTATAATAAAAACAAGAGTTTATAATAATTTAATTTTCATTAGAGATAGTAAAATTATTTTTTTAATAGTTTCTATTTCAAAGGCTATAATATAATTTGAAACAAGGAGGAAAAATGATTTATTTGGATAATTCAGCCAGTACAAAGCCACGTAAAGAAGTTATAAATGTGTTAGTTGAAACAATGGAAGAAAATTATGCAAATCCCGATGCAATTCATGATTTTTCTCATAAAACTTTATTAAAGATAAAAAATGCTAAAAAGATAGTGTCTGATTACTTAAAAGTTGAAGCTGACAGAATTTACTTTACAGCAGGTGGCGGAGATGGAAATAACCTTGTATTACAAGGAATTATCAATGCAAATTCACGAATAAAAAAACATCTGATTACAACAAAGATTGAACATCCGTCAGTCTATGAAGTGTTTAAGCATTATGAAAACTTGGGCTTTAAAGTGGATTATCTAAATGTGGATAAAGATGGTTTTATAGATATTGAAGAACTTGAAAATATGATTAGGGAAGACACTGTAATAGTTTCAGTTGGAGCAGTCAATAGTGAAACTGGGGCGATTCAAGATTTGGAGCAAATTTCAAAAATTATTAAAATGAAAAACAGAGATACATATTTTCATACTGATTTTGTACAAGGACTTGGATGTACGAATATAAAGTTTGATAAAATTCCTGTGGATGCAATAACAATAAGTGGACATAAAATTCATGCACCAAAGGGAATTGGAGCCATCTATATAAATAAACGTGTCAAAATTGCAAATATAATTTATGGTTCAAATGCTGAAAATGGAATTGTAAAAAGAACAATGCCGACAGAATTAATTTTGGCTTTTACAAAAGCTGTAGAGATTTTGATAAAAGAAGAAAAAAACGAAATGGAGCATTCACAAAAGTTAAAAGAAATGCTTGCAAATAAAATCTCTGAGGAAATTACAAATATAAAATTTAATTCCCTGCTTAGCATTGAAAAATCAAGTCCTAAAGTATTGAATGTATCATTTAACGGCACAAAAGGTGAGGTTCTGACACATTTTCTAGGAATGTATCAAATTTATGTTTCTACAGGCTCAGCCTGTTCATCAAAAAAAGGGAATAGCAGAATACTTGAAGTTATGGGACTTACTCAATCAGAACTAGATGGAGCAATAAGGTTCAGTTTTTCAAAGGATAATACAGAAAAGGAAATTGATGAAGTTGTGAAGCGACTGAAGGAAAGTGTGGAAAGAATTAGGAAAATGAGATAATATTTTTTAAATAAAAAACAGAAAGGAAAAAGATGAGCAGTTATACTGATAAAAATTTATTGAATTCAATAGGGCTTTCTTATGGAGAGTTGTCACTAAAAGGTAAAAACAGGGGTCAATTTGAAAAGAAATTGAAAAATAAGATTAATAAGGTGTTAAAAGGATTTGATTATCAGTTATTTGATGATTTATCAAAATTATATGTCTTAATAAATCCTGAAAATTTGGATGAAGTTACAGACAAGCTAAAAAAAGTTTTTGGAATAGTAGGTCTTAATCAATCGGCAAAAGTTGAAAGAAATGATGAATTTATAAAGGAAAAAGTATTAGACTTTGCAAAGTATGCTTATGAAAATGGAGCTAGAACTTTTAAAATAACAGTTAATCGTAGTAACAAAGGATTTGAGAAGAAATCTATGGACTATGCACGTGAACTCGGAGGACATGTACTGGTAAACAGTTCTTTTGAAAAAGTTAAAATGAAAGATCCTGATGTTATGATAAATGTTGACATTAGAAAAAATGCTTATATTTATACGGATAGAATAAAAACTTATGGCGGACTTCCGCTTGGTTCAACGGGAAAGGGACTTGTACTTTTATCTGGTGGAATAGACAGCCCAGTTGCTTCGTTTATGATGGCAAAAAGAGGAATGCGTCTAAATTTTATAACATTCCACAGTTTCCCATTTACAAGCCAGCAGGCTCTTGAAAAAGTAAAGGAACTGACAGATATTTTATCACTTTATGTTGGAAAAACAAGACTTTATTCGTTAAATATACTAAAAATTCAGGAAGCAATAAATACTCAGACAAAAAAAGATTTAGCAACAATTTTGACAAGACGTGCTATGATGCGTCTAGCTGAAAGATTGTCAAATACAATGCAGTATCAGGCATTAATTACAGGAGAAAGCCTTGGACAAGTGGCGTCTCAAACAATGGGAGGGCTTACATGTACAAATGCTTCTGTAGAAAAATTGCCAGTATTTAGGCCTCTTATCGGAATGGACAAGACAGAAATAATTGAAATTGCAAAGGAAATAGAAACTTATGAAAAATCTATTGAACCGTATGAAGATTCATGTGTAATTTTTGCTCCAAAACATCCAGTTACAAATCCAAAGATGGAAGATGTACTTGAAGAAGAGGCAAAAATTGAAAACTATGATGAAATTATGAATGAAATTTTTGAAGAACGTGAATATTTTAATTTTGGATAAATTTATTTTATAAAAAGAGTATGCATAAATATATTTGTTTGTACTATTTAGATACATTTAATAAAAAATAAAAAAGAAAATGGAGAAAGTTTATGAAAGAAAAGAAAAATTTTCAAAAACAAAAAAAAGAAGTAAAAGAAAACGGATTTAAAAGAAAAATATCTGAAATAAAAAGAATGATTTACTTAATTTACCGAAATTATCGTGATGGTGAAACGCAAATACTTGCGATTTCTTTAACTTACTACTCACTTCTTGCCATTTTTCCAGTAGTTGCTCTTGTATTAGGAATCACAAAGGGATTTGGGCTGGATAAAATATTCATACAGAAGTTTTTTGAATTATGGCCAGGAAATAATAGTTTTTTAAGGGTAATTGTGGATGTTGCTCAAAGGCTTCTTTTATCTACAGAAAGTAGTATATTAACTGGAGTAGGAATTGTTATTTTAATTTATTCAGCAGTAAAAGTTTTAATAATGCTTGAAAATTCCTTTAATAAAATATGGAAAATTAATAAGAAAAGATCAATTACAAGAAGAGTTATTGACTATATTGCAATTATATTTTTAGGACCAATATTTTTTGTTTTGCTATCAGCCTTAAATTCTGTTGCAGTTGAGGAAATATCCAAACATTTTTCAGGGAATGCAGTAATTATGAACTTATTTATTGGATTGTTCGGGCCTGCGACATACATTATTTTGTTCAGTTATCTATTTTATGTGATTCCAAACACAAATGTAAAAATAAAACCAGCAGTTTATGCAGGAATTGTAACGACATTACTTACTTTTGGATGGAAATTGCTGTTCTTATTATTACAGTCGTCAATTACAAGATACAATATAATTTATGGAAGTTTGGCTCTAATTCCTATTTTCCTAATATGGGTACAATATGTTTGGGTAACAATTTTGCTTGGAGCGCAAATAGCTTTTTCAATTCAAACATCGGATGAGTTCTTATACAGCGAAAAAATTGAAATGCCAATCAAAGTAAAAAGGGAAGCTGGAATTTTAATTTTATCCTTAATTATCAAAAATTTTGTTGAAAAAAAAGAGTCATTTACGTATCAAAAATTAACTGATAGGCTAGGTATGGAAGTTTTTTTTGTGAAAGAAATTTTATCTGATTTGGAAAAAATGGGATTTATTAATGAAGTTTTTTATGATAAAAATTCAGACAGTCAATACCAAGTTGCATATAGTCCAGAATCCATAACAATCAGAGAATTTATGAAAAAATTTGATACAAAGAATATTGAACATTATGAAAATATTTTTGATAATTTGAACGAAGAAGACAAAAAACTTCTTGAAAAAATAAGGGAAAAACTGGCAATGAAAAAAATAGAAAATCCTGATCCTGAATTTGAAAATACTCCTGAAAAAGAGGAAACATATTTTTCAGAATCAGAACAGCCAGAAAATTTTCAAAATCCAATAAAACCAAGAAATCCCGAAGAATTAACAATAGATTTTCAAATTTCAAAACAAAAAAATGAAAATTTACAAATAAAAGATTCTCCAAAAATAATAAGAAAAGAAAGAATTAACCGTGAATCAGAAGTTCAAACTTCTCAATCAGAAGATAATAATTCTCAAGATACTCAAAAAAGAGTCAGATACGAAGATGGAACTTGGAAATTCTTTTAATTAGAAATGAGGAATAGAAATGATAACAGTAGTAATAATTATCGTGATAATAAACATTGTTACAGTTGTTGGAACAATTATTTTTCTTAATAAGAAAAACATTGAAAATGAAGAAAAAATGCTGTTAAATCAGATTAACGAAAATAATCAGCAAAATTTTGAGGAAAATAAGAAAAAATTTGATGAAATTGAAAAAACAATAAGCCTAAATGCAAAAAATAACTTGCTTGAAGGCATAAATAACTTACAAAATAAATTATCTGAAAATAATGAAAAATTACTTTTAAGGTTTAATCAGCTGGGACAAAATTTAAGTGGTACAATGAACGATAATAATCAGTTGTTATCTAAAAATCATACTGAAAATAGTCAACTTTTAACTTCCAGCATGAATAATAACATTCAAAAGCTGTCAGTTCGTTTAAATGAAAATAATACAGCGTTGACAGGCGTAATGACTGAAAATAATCAGAGTTTGACAAAAAATATAAACGAATTTAAAGATGGACTTACAAAAAATATAAATGAAAATTTTGAAAAATTAAGTCAAAAAATTGAAAATAGACTTGATGTAATGAATATGAAAGTGGAAGAACGTTTATCAAAAGGGTTTGAGGAGACAACAAAAACTTTTGGAAACGTGTTGGAACGTCTGAGTAAAATTGATGAAGCACAGAAAAAAATTGAAGCATTGTCAAGCAATGTGGTTTCACTTCAAGACATTCTAACTGATAAAAAAAGTCGTGGAATTTTTGGTGAAATTCAGCTTTACCAAATATTATCTTCAGTTTTTGGAGAAAAAAATGATAAACTTTATCAAAAACAATATAAACTTTCAAACGGAACCATTGTTGATTCTATTATTTTCACGCCAGAACCACTTGGAAATATCGCAGTTGACTCAAAATTTCCGTTGGAAAATTATAGAAAAATGTATAATAATGATTTATCTCAAATTGAAAGAGAAAATGCTCGGAAAGATTTTGTGACTGATTTGAAAAAACATATAGACGCAATTTCTTCAAAATATATAATAAAAAATGAAACGAGTGAACAGGCAATATTGTTTCTTCCAGCTGAAGCAATTTTTGCTGAAATAAATGCTTATCACACAGATATAATAGAATATGCCTACAAAAAAAATGTACGGATAGCATCCCCAACAACTTTAATTTCAGTATTGACAGTAATTCAAGTTATGATGACAAACTTAGAACGTGATAAATATGCAAATATAATTCAGCAGGAACTCGAAAAATTGAATGTTGAGTTTACAAGATACCGTACTCGTTGGGATAATTTACAAAAAGATATCGAAAAAGTTTCTAAAGATGTAAAAGAAATCAATACAACTTCAAACAAAATAAGCAAAAGATTTACAGAAATTTCGAATGCAAAATTTGAAGAAAAAACAGTTAATAATAATGTTGAAAATTTAAAAATTTTAGAAATGGAAGAATAGATTTTATTAAAATTTAGTAAGTGAGATTTACTTCAAAAAGGAGAATAAAATAAAAAATGCAAAAAAATGGAATAATATTTGGAAAGTTTTATCCACTTCATATTGGACATGTTGATTTTATTCAAAGAGCTAGTGGTTACGTAGAAAATTTATATGTTGTGGTATGCACTGATGATGACAGGGATAAAAAATTATTTGAAGACTCAAAAATGAAAAAAATGCCAACTGTAAAAGATAGAATTAGATTTGTAGAAAAAACTTTTAAACACCAAAAAAATATAAAAATAATACATCTTGCGGAAGATGGTATACCATTTTATCCCAATGGCTGGAAATTATGGAGTGAAAGAGTACAGGAAACACTTTTAAAAAATAAAATTAAAGTTGACATAATTTTTACAAATGAAACTCAAGATGTGGAAAACTACAAAAATAATTTTTTGACATTACCCAATTTTGAAAAAACTTTCAATAAAAATTTAGAAATTAAATTAATAGACATAAATAGAAACAATTTTCATATTAGTGCAACAGAAATAAGAAAAAATCCATATAAAAACTGGTTTTTTATTCCAAAATATGTAAGAGAATTTTTTGTCCTAAAAGTAGCAATAATTGGTTCGGAATATTCAGGAAAAACTAACTTAACTCATAAATTAGCAAATTATTATAACACAACTTATGTAAAAGAATATCGAAAAGAGTATATAAAAGAAGAAATGCAGAATCACATAGAAAACATTCAGTACTCTGATTACAGCAATATTGCTTATGAACACAATAGAAGAATACTAGAATCTATCAAAAATGCTGATAAACTAACTTTTATAGATACAGAATTTTCTTCTTTACAAACATTTTCAATAATTCAAAATGATACAAAAAACCCAGTAATAGAAGATTTTATTAAACACAGCAATTTTGATATTCTGCTATATATTGAAAAAAAATCAAACTCAAAAGATAAATCAAAATATAAAACTTCTGAATATGATAAGATATTACAATCCTTACTTGAACAAAATAACCAAGAGTTTATACAATTATATTACAAAAATAATAGTAGTCTTACAGAAAATTATATAAAAAGTATTGAAATAATAAATAAATATCTTGAAATAAACTAATATAAAATAATACCTTTCTAAGAAATAAAAAATAGACTACGAATAAAAATATTCAAAAACACAAATTTTTTGAAAAAAAGTAGTTGACAAATAAATTCAGTTATGATAATATATATCTTGTCGATACGAAATCGTGTCGCAGGACAATTGAGATAAGAATAGAAGAAGCAATAATGTGTAAAAGATAAATAATAGTCAAGAGCTCTTGTTGTAAAACAAGATTCTCGTCAAGATAAAGGTGAAATTTAAATATATGTAAAATATATTGAATGAAGAGTTTGATCCTGGCTCAGGATGAACGCTGACAGAATGCTTAACACATGCAAGTCTTTGGCAAATCTGTGCTTGCACAGCCTAGCCAAGGCGGACGGGTGAGTAACGCGTAAAGAACTTGCCCTGCAGATAGGGATAACAGACGGAAACGACTGATAACACCTGATACAATTGCCGGCACGCATGTGCCTGGCAATGAAAAGAGATGCTGCAGGAGAGCTTTGCGTCCTATTAGCTTGTTGGTGAGGTAACGGCTCACCAAGGCGATGATAGGTAGCCGGCCTGAGAGGGTGAACGGCCACAAGGGGACTGAGATACGGCCCTTACTCCTACGGGAGGCAGCAGTGGGGAATATTGGACAATGGGGGCAACCCTGATCCAGCAATTCTGTGTGCACGAAGAAGGTTTTCGGATTGTAAAGTGCTTTCAGCAGGGAAGAAGAAAGTGACGGTACCTGCAGAAGAAGCGACGGCTAAATACGTGCCAGCAGCCGCGGTAATACGTATGTCGCAAGCGTTATCCGGAATTATTGGGCATAAAGGGCATCTAGGCGGCCAGACAAGTCTGGGGTGAAAACTTGCGGCTCAACCGCAAGCCTGCCCTGGAAACTGTTTGGCTAGAGTGCTGGAGAGGTGGACGGAACTGCACGAGTAGAGGTGAAATTCGTAGATATGTGCAGGAATGCCGATGATGAAGATAGTTCACTGGACGGCAACTGACGCTGAAGTGCGAAAGCTAGGGGAGCGAACAGGATTAGATACCCTGGTAGTCCTAGCTGTAAACGATGATTACTGGGTGTGGGCATGAAGAGTGTCCGTGCCGAAGCAAATGCGATAAGTAATCCGCCTGGGGAGTACGGCCGCAAGGCTGAAACTCAAAGGAATTGACGGGGACCCGCACAAGCGGTGGAGCATGTGGTTTAATTCGACGCAACGCGAGGAACCTTACCAGATCTTGACATCCTACGAATGCCTGTGAGAACAGGCAGTGCCTTCGGGAACGTAGAGACAGGTGGTGCATGGCTGTCGACAGCTCGTGTCGTGAGATGTTGGGTTAAGTCCCGCAACGAGCGCAACCCCTATCGTTAGTTACCATCATTAAGTTGGGGACTCTAGCGAGACTGCCTGCGAAGAGCAGGAGGAAGGTGGGGATGACGTCAAGTCATCATGCCCCTTATGATCTGGGCTACACACGTGCTACAATGGCCGGTACAGAGAGCTGCAAAGCGGCAACGCCAAGCGAATCTTTAAAGCCGGTCCAAGTTCGGATTGAAGTCTGCAACTCGACTTCATGAAGCTGGAATCGCTAGTAATCGCAGATCAGCAATGCTGCGGTGAATACGTTCTCGGGTCTTGTACACACCGCCCGTCACACCACGAGAGTTGTTTGCACCTGAAGCTGCCGGTCTAACCGCAAGGAGGAAGGCATCTAAGGTGTGGATAGTGATTGGGGTGAAGTCGTAACAAGGTATCCGTACCGGAAGGTGCGGATGGATCACCTCCTTTCTAAGGAGTTAATTCATTACACTGCTTCTTC